>JAFGWI010000032.1 GCA_016937215.1 Spirochaetales bacterium
ATGCAACCAAAGGATTTCGAAGCAAAGCGGAGTTATGGAAAGCCTGGCCTGCTGTAATGAAATGAAAGCAGGAAACGCCCAACGTAACAACCAGCTAAACAAATACGAAGTTTTTAATGTATTTTTAGCCATTATGCCCTTTCATCAGAAGGTGTTGAGTGATCACGAATGAATGCTTTTGAAAATCATAAATGAAAACGCTTGGAAACATCAGTAAGGCTTAAAATCCGATAATGAAAATAAAGCAATACCGCTGCCAAGGAAAGACTCGGAATAAGTACATAAACCGACCAGGTAGTCTGAAAGCGATTATACAAACCACTTTCTATGATCATGTCTAAGCCCAGACCTAAAAATCCAATTCCAATAAGACAAAACCCCGCGATATTAGCCCCTTTTTTCTGACTCAGCACCGAGGCCAGTACCACACTGCCCACGACCAAAGTGGCCAAAATCAAAATGGGAAGGGCAATCAGAAAATACCAGTCCGCGGCACCATCGATAAAAAAATCAATAGCCCATAAAAAAATGTTAAGAACAATAACCTCGGAAAAAACCAGTATTACCGGAATCTTATAAAAAAGAATCGGGAAGCTGGCCAGTCCCCAAACCATCAGCAAGGCCAGTATGGGGTAGCGGGCCCAGGTAATGTTCAGCCCGGTAACCAGATCGGTGAAAAAAACAACCAGTGCCGGGAGCATAAGTGAAACCGTGAGGATTTCCCAGATAAACAATCGCAACTGCTTACCCGATAATTTCAGGCTGTCAGGATCGTGGACCGGCTGGTCTGGATATTTTTTAATAGGCGGAATCCTGTCAGAGAGTATCTGGACCGGTGTTTCACATAAAGGGCATTTGCTTACATCATTATCAAGTTCAACGCCGCAGCGGCTGCAATATGGCATGGAGGCCTCCTTTTATCATCATATCAGCGCCCATTCTGAATCTTTACTGGTATTCCCATTTTTCGAAGGCGTCTGAAAAAAAGTTTTTCCAGATTTGTTTCCTTAATTACACTTAGAAAATTAATATACAGCTTATCCTGATAACTGAGCACAGCGCAGGTTGTTTTCATCACATAACTGGACGCGGGAAAAAACTGCACATCCTTGATATAGGGATGCAGTTCGTCGGGAAAATTCACCGGCCCCAGATTAGTGATCACGCCGGAATGCTGGTTTTCACCCAGACTGGGAAATGCCAGGCGGGTGGTGATTTTTTTAAAGGGCAAAGGGACAATACGGATAAATGGGTTTAGCTCGGAACGCACAGCACGTCTTATCTGCATGTTCATGCGTTTTTTGTTGATAGCCCCCCGCATTTGATGATGAACCTCGGTGAGGATTTCCTGAAAATCATAACGCCCCAGTCTTGGGTCAATACCCGGTGAACCATATACAAAAAAATTCCTCATGGTTTTAGAAGGAAAAAGGTTTCTGGCATTAACGGGAATAAAAATCCGGATAGGCTTCATGAGTTTCCGCTGTTTTTTCTCAGGATAGGAAAAAATCAGTTCCTGAAGACAATCGATGTAAATCGCCGCGAAAAATTCAGTCAGGGTAACTCCGTAGCTCTTGGCAAGGGCCAATGCCTCTTTTAAGGGAAGAATACCGGTAATTACCTGATTGATACCGGGAGGCAGTAATCTGTAAGGTAACTGAAAGCCCTGAATGGGGCTGTCGGGAATAGGAATCCTCTTCTGGTAATAACGTTTTGAGCCATCTTCATATTCTTCAAGATCCGGCTCCTGGCCAGGCCTGAAAATATCGCCAGGGTCCGATAGCTTGACCCCGGACAATACAAGATATTCTGTAACCAGAGCCTTGAGAAATATCAGGCCGCCGGTACCATCGGTAATAGCATGGTGAAATTCACAGGCAATACGGTTTTGAAAAGCCCTTACCCTGAAAGGGAAAATCCCTTTGTGATAAAGAGGCATCTTTTGACAAATATAACGGGAATCAGCAATCACCCTGGGGTTAGCCATGTTTACATCCCAATAATTCCAGAAAAAACCAGGTTTCAAATTCACCCGATAATAGGGAAAACGGGGCATAATGTTACTCAATGCCTCTTGCAGTATGGAAAGCTTTATGGGCCTGTCCATGCCCGCTGAAAACCTGAAAATGTAGGGCATCCGGTTTCGAGCAATCAAGGACATAAGGTTAGCCATGTTATCGAGCTTGTACCAAACAGAATAGGGGCTTTCTTTATCTTCCACGATTTATATAATAAGCCACAGTACAAAATTTTAAAAGCCCCAAGCCAGCAATTTATTCTTTAAAGCCTCAATATCTTTGTGCTTTGTTCCTGATCTTTTTCCCAATGAACACAGAAAACTATCATTAAGCAGTAAAGAGCATTGGCGCTAATGAAAAAAACGTATTTGTTTAAGCCCTTTGCCTTTAGGGCGTTACCTTCCGCCCAGGGGTATGGCAACCCATGCCTCCTATCCCTAAGGCCGTTGCAGCCCCATTGTAATTCAGCTAAGCAAGGCTCATTGCAAAAAGCCTGACATTAGCGATGACCGGCAGCTTAAAATTAATAACTGATTATCCGGCAATAAGAAAAGTAAACCGCAATTTTTATGAATGAGCCTCACAAGTATAAACTTTTTGAACAGCCCCTGGTGCCACTAAGCAGCTCACCAGGAATTTCAGCATTTTTTATTCCATTTTCACAGATTTGCTCATTTTTTTTTATTTCATTCTTGCCTTAGCTTATTGAATATGATAAAATTCCATATATTATAATAAAAAAGATAGAAAAATGATAAACCCAGTTGTACGTGTTGTAAAAAAAGTCGGAAAAGCAAATTATAAGGACGAGGAAATAAAACACCTCATTCACGAGGTAAAAAGTCTTCTTGAAAAAAATGTGAGCTATGTAACAGAATCGATTACCGGCGATTCTGAAAACACACCCATGGAAATGATGCCCTTTAACCCCCGTTTACGCGATCCCTATAATGGAGGCCAGAGATGGCTGTCCCAGCTTCAGCAAAACCTTGGTGAAACCAGCCCAGACCCCTGGATACCCGACCAGACCCACGACTTTTTCGGCATCAACCTCACAGGCATCTGGGCACCCAGCCTGAATCCCCTTGATCAGTCATATATTCGTCAATACGGCCCCTATCTCAATTACATTATCGGAACCGCGGGCATTCCCAATATTTTTGCTGAAGGTCTTTTTAATCCCCTCACTGGTGCTATTTCTCTGGTGGGCAAGGACATCTTTGACAACCCCTTTATCGCCCATTTGCAATTAAGCTGCGAGTGGTCCATCAACGGTGATATGACAGTACCCGATGTTTACGGCGATTCCGTGAAAACCTATACAGAAATTTACCGCATGGCTTGAAATACCTTTAATTAAATCTATAATTTTTCAAGCTGGGCGTTGCCTGTTTCCTCTTCGATCCAACAGGCCAGGCTTTGCGCGGCTCCGCTTCGCTCCGAAATCCTCGCCTGCCAATTGGCAGGCTCCGGGTTTCAGTGGGTGATTTTTGAAAAAATCACCCACTGCCGCTCCAATCCTTAACGCGGAAGCGGCAGCAGCCATGAAATCAAAAGCATAAATTGTTATATCACCCTAATTATGAGTATTTCACCGCGGCTAGAAGGTCCAGAAAGGGTTTGGACGAGTTATTCATGGGCAGCAATGTCGTCTTTTCAGCCTGTGAGACAAGCTCGGCGCAGGCAGGCAAAAAGGCCGGGTTGCTCAATCGGGCTCCAGAGGAAAGAGGATGCTCCAGTGATTCAAATTGGTAAATTCCGGAGGCAATTGGCCGATTTCCCAGCCTGCTGAAGTGGTTTCCACAAAATTATAGCTAACACCCCCATATTTTAAAGCGTCACCTCCGCCCACATAAGCCAGGCCAAGCATGGCATGTTCATAATAATCACTGTACATAAGACAGACCTCATAACCCAAATCATGCAAAAGCAGATAGAGCAGCAGAGCCCTGGAATCACAGTCACCCTTTCTGGTTTCCATTACCTCAAGAGGGGTATAGATCCCGTAGGGCTCCGAAGGAATCGCATATTCCGTATTCTGAATCGCGCTGATAATAAATGCGGCAAATGGCCTGTCTTCAAGGCCATGTTTTTCCTTAAGATAGAGGAATTCCTCTTTTACCGCTTTAAGGCGTTGCGAATTCTTTACATATAAAAAGCCGTAGAGCTCCTGAAAAAATTCGGGAAAATCAATTCCACAAAGGGTGATATAGCCTTCCTCGCTCTCTGCCCGGCCGCTGGAGGGCTGAAAAGTATTCCTTTCAGCAACAGACCGGGTAAAATCGGCCTTTTTAATGGGAAAATAACTGCCCCAGTGGCGGGACAAAAACTGCCAGTTCAGACTAACCAGGTAGTAATCGTCAAGGTTCAGATTCTGAAAACGCTCTTCATCGGGCGATTCCATCTTAAAGGTGTCAGCGACCAATGTCTCCGGCAAGCTGTAGCTAATATCTTTCTGAAATATCAACTGATTTTTAGCGCTTTCAAAAACAAGAAAACTCGCCTTGTAAGGCTGGGTCGGATCACCCCATTCCATCAATAAATCAACATCAAAATAAAACCAGAAAGCCTCGCCCCTCCATAGGGCAGGATCATAATTGATCTTTATGGGATCAAGTTTTACAAAGGAGCCCTCAAAGGGGACATCATTCTGGGAAAGTTGAAGAGCAGCGGTGATGGACTTGGTCTTCATGCCCTTGATCGAGAAATCATAGACCTTGAAATAGGCTATCCTGTCTTCTATAGTTACCTTGAAATCCTCCAGGCTGATTTGTCCGTAAACCGGGGGACTGAGCATCCAGCCCAAAAGGGCCATAAAAAACAGAAAGACTAAAGCATTATGCATCATAAGGCAGACCTAGCTCACACGTTTGGGTAATTTGGGAAAAGGAATAAGCGATTCGATGAGCAATCGGAAGCCGTCGCTGACAATAAGTGATATCACAATAATCACCACACCGAGAAGCAGGGCGATTCCCCAATTGTTTTTTCTGATTTCCTCCATTTCATCTATCTGAGTGGTAAAGAGGGTGAATAAAAGGGAGGAAATAAAAACAACGATAAATGAAAAAACAGCAGCCAGGGAAAAATAAACAAGAGTATAAAGCCCGCCCTGGGGAATGATATATAAAATATCCTTGGTGATTTTCTGCAAACGCTGGAAGGTGTTTATAAGCGGCTCAATAATCGTTTTTAAAAATAGTCCGATAGCGAAAAGAGTCGCGCTTAAAAGAACAGTGGTTGCCTCATTGAGCTTTTCAATTTTGAAGCTTTTTTTCAGCCAGAACCGCATGATTTTAAACCCAAAAAATAGAATGGCTGTGCCCAGCACAAGCCCTGCGACAATTTGAAACAAGGCAATCACTAATAATTGAACATTCATGAAGACCTCCCTTTGGTCAAATTGGAAAGTTAATAAAGGTTTTTTCCGAGAACAAGGGAATAGGTACGGCAAAGGAGTTTCGGAAAGCTCCCTTGTCTTTAAGTATAGATAAAGTAAAAGCATTTTCAATAGTTTATTACATATTCAACTTCGTATTGAATCGTAAAAAAAAATGGCCTTGGCACCATAAAGGCGCTAGGGCCTGGATCGCAAAGTCCCACATGGTTAAATCTTTAATCTTCATGTTACTGCTTATGTCAAGTGATTATTAAAATAGGTATCTGAATTAAGGGCTATGATTTTTGTAAATATTTGTTTCAAATGGCAACCATCCATTTTTTTGTTATCATTTACTTTTGAAAACCTCCTTTCTGTTTTCATATGAAATTATTGTGTGATATCATAACTCATGATCTACTAAAGAAAAAGCCACCTGCTGTGCAGGTGGTGGTTGACTTTAGTATTTTTATTGATGTGCTTTAATGCTAACAAAGGGTTGAAGGATACTAACTTTCAGTTAGTTTTGTTGATTGGTGGGGAAGAAACCGCCGTTATCCTCAGTCAATATTCAAATAGGCCAAACAAGATATAGACAAACCGCCCTGTGATTTAAAAAGGGCGGTTGTTAATAATTATTTAATTAAATAGCTGGGGAATCCCTGGAATTGTTAAGAATAGTTAAATTTCTACAGGTTTCCCGATTTTATGAAATTATAATTCAGGATAAATGTAAGAAAAATAATTTTCAGCCGGATAATCGATGCCATTGATGGTAATGGTGCCGGTCCCGGTTTTTTGATATCCATTTTCACCTGTTACAAAATTAAAATTTGCAGATAGTGTCTGATAATATCTTTCCCCGCAAAATTCCAGATCGATTACAATATTTCCGGAATAATTGAAATCTGAGCTGGTTGTAATAAAAGTCCCAGACACTGTTTTATACGCGTTTATTGAGCTAAAATGATAGTTGGTATATGTTTTGGTTTCAATATCACCTTCATCATTGATGACATAATTGGGATCGCTACTATAGTTGGAAAGGAAGAAATTATAAATACGATGATAGGCGTACAATTCAGAGGTCATGTCCGGGTCATCCCAATTGGGATTGCTGATTTCTATGTATTCCTGCGCATCTAATTCTTCGCCATTTATAGTGATGCTTCCTGAAGCAGAAGCTATTTCGTCTGTACAATCGTAGTTGAAATCTGCTGTAATTGTTGACAGCATAGTGTTATTAACGAATTGAAGGTTCATTGTTTTGGTTCCGGATAAGTTGCAGTCACCTGATGTATTGACAATGGTGCCATTGACCAACGCTGCCATTGCTTGTGTTGCTTCGACATCATATTGGTTAGTCACAGCATTGACAAATGTGATGGTTGTTGTACTGCCTTCATGGTTGACTGTAATTTTTTGATCAACAGGTAAGAATTCCCGGCGTTCCAGGTCTGTTAACAAATTATAGGCAAAAGAGTGTACCTGGTTATAAGGCATATACTGAGAGATTAAATCGTTTATAAAATCGTACATATTCTGTACTGGAAAGGATTGGCCATTAATTATGAGGCTGCCTGAACCTGTGTTTTTTCCATTAACCATTATATATTCATGTTGGCTTTCAATAGTGTTCAGTATAGGATCATTAGTAAATTTCAGGTCGTAAATCTTTGTTTTTTTTATGCTGTCAGTATAAGAAATTTCGGTCATTGTTCCACTGACCAGTATGTTTTTATTTGTTTGGCTGGCAATAGTATTGTTAAAAGATGTTGTTTTCGTATTATCTTCAGATGTAACAGAAATAGTGCTGTCAGAATCAGGAATCATTATTTTAGTTTCAAGATACATCATCGTTGCATAACAATATTTTTCGAATATTGGTGATTCCACTTGGGTATCTTTTTCGTCAGTAGATGTAGATAAACCGGGGCAAGCTGTAAATGTGATTAGAAATATCAGGGCTAGTGATATCACAAATATATTTTTAAACATTTGTTTCTCCTTGTACCATTTTATTGATTATTGCTATTTTACCAAATAAAATAACAATAATCCATCAGGCTGAGCCTGATTTATGAAGTTTTTGAGGTTCAAACAAAATCCTTAAAATTGTGTATTAACTATCATCTTTTTACTCGTCCCACACCACAAGTACAGGATAGGAGACACGGTCATGTGTTTCTGCATAGTGACGAAAATTCAGCTTAAAACCCATTTCCATTCCTTTTTTCAGCCACCAGGGCGGTTTGAATTCGGGTCCAAAGGAAAAAATGAACTTTGTGGGAGTATGGACAAGTATGTCCAGAAGGTTCAGAGGAACAAAATATTCAGTAACTTCCTCCAGCTTCACGGTCAGGGTTAGTCCTGTAAGTTTATTTCCCTTTACCTTTAAACCTTTTCCCCTTACATAGAGTGAGCGATAGCGGTGAAGCTGCCAAATAGGGTTTTTTTCACGAGGCATTGCAGGCATGTCCTGTGAGGAACGCAGAGTAATACCGCTGATGGTGGGCATCAGTATCTCATGGTCTTTTTTCTCAAGCTTTATTCTATAGCGAAGCTCTTTTAAAAAGCCCTTGTTGATCCGGCAGTTAACATCAAGCTTGGCTTGCCCGGGCTCTTTGCGTAAGTCAGTTTCCTTGAAATTGCCGCGAACCACAGGGGCTAACCTGAGGATATTTCCCAACTCTACGGAATTTCCTTCCTTGAGCTGCCGGAGAAGTACTTGTTCCAGCAGAACCATCATGCCTTTAATATCAGGCCCAGTAAGGCTGGTATTAGCTCCGACCATGAGGTCTACGAGCTTATCCTGGTCAACAGCTTCCCGGATCAGGGTTCGGGGAATGTATTTGGTGCTACTTACCAAAGGGTTTTTATAAAGGTAAAAGTCTATGGACATCAGGGGCCTCCTTCTGGCTTATAGATGGTGTGGCGTTAGTTTTGATTATATCCAACTATAATTATATCGATACCTGAACTAGTGTAAAGATAAAAGATATTTAAGCTTAGGTATTTATTTTCCAGAGCTCAGGAAAAAAAATTCCAGAGCTCTGGAATGAAATTTTCTGAGCTCTAGAATTTTTATATCAGAGCTCTGAAGATTGAATATCTGACTTCATAAGTTTTTTTTCTAAACTTAAAAGCAATTATACTTAGCTAATGATGACTATTTAAGTGTTAATATATTCTATTATCTTTATTACTGTTTTTTACAATTATTGATTAGAGTCAGGCAGGGGCATTACCCCGCAGCTTGCTCTGGTATATTTGATTTGCTTATGTCCCTGTACTTGTTTTTTAAACATAGTCAACGTTTTTTATCTTATTGACTAGGGTTTCATTTAAAGTAACTGTGAACTCTTAATTGGAATCATAAAAGCCATTTATTTTTGATCTGAAATAATCCTTATATTCTTTTCTCCTGCTATCCTCTTATAAAGGGTGATTATAAAATTTTTAAATGTCGATTGTTTTTTTCAAAAAAAGTTCTTTACTCCGCCCCAAGGGCAGCCTTTATGTTTATCACAAGAATAACTTTATGTAGGAAATCATGCATAAATCTTTACAAATTATGATTGGAGTGATTTTTATTATGGCTTTTTAGGGCTGTCAAAGTGTTAAGACTGGTACAGATATTATTGAGCTTTCGGAGTTTAAATCCAAGCAGGGGCTTCATTGTGAGAGTACCGCTATTATGAACGCCCTGTCATATCAAGGAGTTCACTTTTCTGAGGCTATGATTAATGGACTGGCTGCGGCCCCTGGTTTTTTCTTTTATACCAAGGGCGGATTTCCCTGGATAGGATCACGGGTGGGAATTGAGTCTTACATGGATAATTTTTGTCGGGCTTCGGGGCTTGAAGTTTTTGAGGGGCGTCCTGAAACGCCTCAAAGGGCTTATGATGAGGTGCGTGCTTTGTTGAGTCAAGGAATTCCTGTCATTCTCCAGTTGGATATGCGATATCTGCCTTACAAATGGAATGAAAAAATCGCTGGTCCGGAAATGAGTTTTGGCGGGCATTTTATAATACTCATCAAGCTTGATGAATTAAAAAAGCTGGCTTGGGTGATCGATACTTCAGAGCCTGATAAGAATAATGTCTTCACAGTCTCATTAGATCTCTTGATGAAGGCTCGGGGTTCTGAAGATGGGGAAGCTTTTTTACACCCCCAATACCGGAATTATTATTTTAAGGTTCCTCAAAATTGGAAAGCAGATTATGAAAAAGGATTTAAAATCTCCCGGATGAGTCTCATTGAAAATTATGAAAATGAAATACTTGAAAACATGAAAGTATTTTCCCAACAGATTTTTAATATTGAATCTTTTATACCATCAAAATATGTACTTGCTCCCTTGTTTTCTACTCTCCATGGTTGGATCGAAGATTTTGGGATCGGAGGCAGTGGGTTTAGAAGGTTTATAAGTGATTATTATAGTGAAATGGAAAATAAGCTAAATGTACCGGAAATCGGGCAACTCAGGGAATCTGCCAGTCTTTGTGCTGTTCAGTGGACTAAGCTTTCCAGCCGGCTTCTGTCTTTATCTGAGATTATTTCTGATTATTATAATGATAAAAATGAACGACAGAAATTTTATCAAGAGTTGGCAGATTTATCACAAAAGATTTATGAAGCAGAATACTAGGGGTTGTCTAGAAAGACAGCCCCTTTTTTTATCCTTAGGCATCCTTGATTTTTTAAGGAAATTTTCTGTATTCCAAAAACCCATTTCCATGGATTTTTGGAATTGCCATTAAGACAAATCGATTTTTAAACTTTATAGTGAAATTTGCATACTCATGTTTGTTTGTCCTTATTCCCGTATTTACCCAGTTTGCGGCCCAGTTTAAACCGGTCTATGCCCAGAAGTTCGGCGGCGTCTTTCTGGTGTTTTTTGCGTTTAAGAGCCTCTTTTACCAATATGTTCTCCATGCTTTCCAGAGTGGGAAAGGCGCCGGAATAATAAAAATTTTCCTGTGCCATGGCTGATTGTAAGTTGATATTTTGCCTAGGTTGTTTTTTAAGGTATTCTTTAAAAAAGCCGGGTCCAAGAGGGCCGTGTTCTCGGTGGCGGCCTATGGCAGAAACAAGCATGTGCTTGAGTTCTCTGATGTTTCCGGGAAAAGAGTAGTTCTTTAACAGGCCCAGAACCTCAGGTTTATAACCCTGGTTTTTTCTGCCGAATTTCCGGCAAGTCTGCTCCATAAAAAACTCCAGCAGCAGGGCAAGGTCTTCGGGCCTTTGGCGGAGGGGCGGAATGATGATTTCAATCACTGACAAGCGGTTATAAAGGTCATTGCGGAATAAACCCTGTTCCACTTTATTTTGTAAGTCCGCGTTGGTCGCTGCGATAATACGGGCACTGGAGTGGTCCGGTTTATCTGCCCCAAGGGGGTAGTATTCGCCCGATTCCAGAAGCCGCAGAAGTTTTACCTGCGATTCGCCGGACATGTCGCCGATTTCATCCAAAAAGAGTGTCCCATCCTGGGCTGTTTTTACAAGGCCTTCTCTGTCCTTAAGCGCCTCGTTAAAAGCGCCTTTTTTATGGCCAAAGAGGGTGTCTGTAAAAAACTGGTCATCGAGTCCTGCAATGTTCATGGTCACATATTTTCCCTGCCGGCTGCTGGCACTATGTATGGCTTCGGCCAGAAGCTCTTTTCCTGTACCACTTTCGCCCAATAGCAGGACAGGCTCGTCAAAGGGGGCCATAGTATTGAGCAGGTTAAAAATCTTGAACATCTCAGGGTTCCTAGTTTTTATTTTACTAAAGGCCTCCAGCTTGGGAGAGTTTGAGACCAGGCTTCTGGCTAGGCCGCCTTGTTCATTTTTCAGTTCCTGGATTTTCAGACAATGCCTCAGGCTTCCTGCCAGGGCGCTTAAATCAATGGGTTTTTCCAGATAATCAAAGGCCCCCTGTTTCATGCAGTGAACAACGGTTTCGCTGTTTTTCATGGCGCTTGTGATGATGACAGGGATGTGAGGATAGTCCTCATGAATGGTTTTCAGGAGGGATAGGCCTGAAACATGGGGCATATTCAAATCCAGGAGGCAGACACTGATTTCTCTGTTTTGGGCTAAAAGACCATCGATGTTTCGGCTGTCCTGTTCAAGGATAAAATGATTAAAGCCGTATTCCCCTAAACCCTGGCTATAGGTCGCCAAAATATCGGGGTTGTCATCAACCAGAAGAACAGGCTGGGGAGGATATAATTTTAGATTCTTTTGAATTACCGCTTGTCTAGGCTGGGGTTGATCAGCCTGTTGCTTGTCATGTTTGGCTGAGTTTTCAGCTTTTAAA
Source organism: Spirochaetales bacterium (assembly GCA_016937215.1). GTDB lineage: Bacteria > Spirochaetota > Spirochaetia > SZUA-6 > JAFGRV01 > JAFGWI01. The sequence continues at coordinate 11,702 of JAFGWI010000032.1, forward strand.
GCCGCGGCTTTTTCTTCAGGGTTAAGGTGGCTGGAACCTTCGGGCAAGTAAATCATGAATTCACTTCCCTGGCCGGGTTTTGTATTGACCATGATGGCTCCATAATGAAGCTTGATGTATTCAGCCGCCAGGGAGAGTCCAATGCCTGTTCCGCCCAGGGCTTTTGTTTTGTTGCCCTGAAAAAAGGGCTCAAATATATGTTCTGCTTCATTTGGAGATATTCCCGGTCCACTGTCTTTCACACAAATGCCGATGATTTTGCGGGGCCGGGGTCTGTCCCCATTCCAGGGATAATAGTTGCTGCTGTAATCAAAGGGGCCGGATATTGTCACTGTGACAGTGGAATGGCTGGGACAGAATTTGAGAGCATTGGAAAGCAGATTAAAAAGCACTTTTTCCAGCTGACCTTTGTCAAAGCAGACTTGAATATCCTCCTGGCTTGAATCAAATTCCAGAGTGATTGTTTTTTGTTCCATTGGCAAACGGAAGAATTCCCCTGTTTTAAAAACAAAATCAACGATATTTTCCTGAACAAAACGGGGAGAGGAGATGCCAGCCTCTATCCTGGCCAGTTCCAGCAGTTCCTCGATGTAATCTTCCAGTTTTTGGGCGCTTCGCTGCATTAAAAGAAGTTTGTCTTCTATTTTTAAGTGCTTATCCTTGAGTATCTCAGAATCATTTTCAAAGTAAGACAAAATCGAGGGCAACAGGCCTTTTATAGGCATAAGGGGATTTTTCAGGTCATGGGTGATATAGCGGAAAAAACGATTTTTGCTTTCCAGCACTTCCCGGGCCTTTTGTTTTTCCATTTTGTAGTGAAGTGATTCCTTTGTTAAAAGGTAATGACGAAAGATGCCTGCTCCAAACAAGGCGCCCCCGAAACTCATGAGAACGGGGAAAAGGGGCATGATGATTCGAAAACCAAAAAAAGCCAGAAACGCACAGAGAATATAGGCGGCTATGAGTGCCAAAGCCCCGAGGTAAAAACCACGGTTTCCCAGGCTCAGGCTTGCGATCCACAGCCAGGCAGCCATAATTAGACTCAGAGCAAAGCTGCCCCATAATGGCATGGGATGAATAAAGCGGTCGGTCATGACCATGTTCATGAGGTTTGTATGGAGTTCGCTGTTGGGGTAAACCGCGTTGAAGACCCCGGTGCTTTTATCTTTGCTTCGTACCAAAATATCGGAAATTAAAACCATGGCCCCTTCAATTTGGTCTCGAAGTTTAATAAGCTGCCTGGAATCATTTTCTGCTTTAAGAATATTTTCAGCTGAGAACTCGTAAAAGGAGTCCTCATAAGGGCCGATAAAATTGAGCCGGGTGCTTCCAGTATGATCAAGTGGAATGGTAATGTCTTTTTTCATGCCACCAGGAAAACGGGCAGCTTTCAGGAGCAGATCTTTGCCAAAGGAAATTTCTATGGCCTCCTTTTTTATATCCAGATAATCCATAAGAACCCGCAAGGGCAGGGAAGGAATATAGGCTCCCTGATAGTCATAAACAAGGGGGACCGATCGAATGACACCGTCCGATTCAGGGTGCATATTGATATGGCCCAGTCCTTTGGCCTGGCCGCGGAGTTGGTTAAAAGGGGCTAAAATCGTTTTGGCCTGAAAAGGGGAGGCTGATCTGTTGTTATGATGGGGCTGAAGAATAAGATGATCTGACAGTTCTTCTTTGCTTTTTATATCACCCTCGGGAAAGCTTTCTTCATACAGCACTAAAGGAAAAAAAAGCTTTCCTGAAGCTTGGGCAGCCTGCACTAGCTCTTCATCACCTGGAACAGGGGTTTCACGGAAAAAAAGATCAAAGGCTATGTCTCTGGCACCTGCTTTATCCAGAACAGCTGCCAGCCGGGCATAGAGGCTTCTGTCCGTGGGGCTTTTTTGAGCCAGGGCCTGGTTGGTCAAGGCCCCGTGAATAATAAAGGGTGATGTGGGCTCCCGGCCAAAAAGGGCATAGCGCAGACGGAAAAGATTATCCTGCCATTGGTGGTCGGTGAGCTCGGTGAGGTTCAAACTGGCCAGCAAATAGAAAAAAACAAGAGGCAATAGAATAATTAGAGCCCCATTGCCTTTTGTTTTAGAATTATAGCGTTTGAGAATTGATTTCAGGATTTTCATGGTTTCTCGTTATCTCCATGGACAAGGCGTATGGTTTTGGCGTAAAAGCCATTGGCTGAGACTTCTGTGGCCGTGATTCCTTCGGGGATTTCTCCATCACGGAACTCTCCTGCTATAACCACCGGTTTTTCTTTGGCCGACTGGTATTCGGAATATTCCAGACGCAGTTTGGCTATTTCTTCTATTATAGAATGGCGGGCTTGGGCTGTCTCCTGAATTAGTTTTATGTTGTCTGGAGATTGCCAGAGGCGGGAGAGTTTGGGTAAGTAGATAGTGGTGAGCTCTTCCAGTTTGCGAAGCCTGGTGGTGGAGGCCAGAAGCAGGAATTTTTCCTTGCCCTGGCTTTGGTCAAAGCCTGTCCAGCTGTTGGCCGGGGGATAGGTGTATGACTGAGCAAAGCTGTAGCAGCAGTCCAGGTCGCCTGGCTTTTCAGGAAAAAGGAGATAGAGTGCGTCCTGCTCATCCTGGAGGAAAAGGTAGATGTTCACACCAGGGCCAGGCTTCAGAAAAACCTTGATTTCAGCCTGGGAGGAGAGGCGGGTTTCGCTGGTATTGGGGTTTATGGCCTGAGCTTCAGTGCCGGGTTCGCGAAAGAGAAAAGCGTAGCTGAAGTTCAGGGGCCTGGTTGTTGTCTGGCCATAGCTGGACAGGGATAGGAATGTGATCAGTATAAGGATCAGTTGCTTTTTCATGGTACCTCCCTTGGGAAAAAAGAGGAGCAGGGGAAATTCCCTGCTTCCTCTATTGTTTATTTATGCCTTATTTTACGCGGATAATCCAGACTACCGACATGTTGATGGGGCGGACTTTGTAAAATAAAAATTTTGATAAATTATGAGTTGCTGTATCATAGATAGTATCAAATCCTGATTGCTCATATGTTCCATCCTCATTTTGAACTGCTAGTGCAACTGCATTATGAATATGTTGTCTGATTCCTGTCGCTTCCTGCATACTCCCACTTGTATCAGAACCCCGTAAAAACCGACCCTCTCCATTCAAATCCGGAAGTTTTTCATCGTAATAGGGGCTTTGTGGATCACTTACCAACTGACCATCACAAGTCATCCATCCATCAGGAAGGCTGGGTGTTCCATCCAGGTCCTTATGCCAGGCAACAATCGACCCCACCGGCGCATAACCAAACTTCTGCTCCTTTTTCTCCAACTCTGCCATCAATTCTTTTACCTTGGCGTAAAGCACATCAAAGTTCTCGTTCATCTCCGAGGCGGAAATAATATCGCCGCTTTTAAAATCATGGGGTTTGTCTATGCTTTGGGCAAAAATATTCATGCTGCCTACAACAAGTAAGAGTAGTAAAGCCACTATCATCTTTTTTCCAAATTTATTTTGTTTGCTATTTAATAAATTGTATATCATTTTTAAAATCTCCTTGAATATTTCCGGGGCCTGAAGAGGCTCCTTTATTTTTAAAATTTTGTTAGCTTTGTTATATAGGCCACATTATAGCAGCGAATAAAGCTCTTTCTTATAATTATCTATTGGTGAAAAAGGCCTTATTATAATGGTTTACATCCCATTTTCCCTTTTCCATTTCTGTAGTTATATCATCATCGTCCTGGGTTTCATCTATCACCTCGATGGTGGAATCCTTAACCTTGTCGATAATGTCTTTTACTTCATCAACACTAAAATCGCAGGCTGTGACAGATAGTGTTAATACCACTAATATAAGCAGGATTATACCAGGCCATTGGCCTTTTTGTTTTTTTCTGTTCATCGATAACTTGCTCCTTTTGGTTTTTCCTGTGCACCGGAAAAACAGTATTATTTTAAGGACACGCGTAATCCTCTGTTTTTAATTAATCACCAAAGTGGTTGTTCTCGAATCTGCCATAATCATAACGCCCGGTTTTGCCGGTAATGGGGCTCAGGGGGTCGATTTGAATGGGGCAGCTTGTCAACAGCATGGCTGAAAATACTATCACCAAAACAAAAAGGGTTTTTATACATATTCTAATTTTCATATTTCTTCCTTTGTTAATATTTGCCAAAGCCGAAACTCAGGCCGAAAAATAATTTATTGTAAAAATCCCTATAAAAAATACCCAGGTAAGTACTTTTGATAGAGATCAAAAAAAACTCTGTGATCTTAAGCTGCCACTGAATATCGGCCAGCACATAGGGTGTGGGAGTTAAGTACCACTGGTCTTCAAAATTGTCATAAAGGTTCCCGGTAAAACCAAGACCTGTCCCCAGGGTTCCTGAAGCAAGGTTTTCCTTTGCAAACATAGGGACCCAGTAGCCGGTCACACCCAGTTCGGGGCCGATGAAAAGCAAGTGGTTTGTAAAACCATAGCTGCTGTTCAGGCTGTCGTAGGATGCGCTAAACCCTGTTTGAACAGCCAGGCTATAGTCTTTTTGGCGATAAACCGTGAAAGCTCCATTAATATCAGCTGCCAGGCTGGGGCCTGCAATGTTGGCGTGCAGAGGAAAACCCCCTGCCAGAGAGAAACCCAGGTTCCAGGCCGGAATGGCTGGCCGCGGTGGTGTCAAAGACAGATTGATTATTTCACCAGGTTTTACTGTGATAGTGGCCATGGCTTCCCGGCCATCGGGTGTTATCAGGTTCAATTGATGCTCCCCCTCTTCCAGGTTCTGGAGCAGCCATTCTCCGGCTTCAGAAAATTTGTTTTGCTGTGAATCAATGGTTAAAAGGCCCTTTTCGCTTGTGGTGATTTTAATAACCCCAAGCCTGTCCTTTAAAAACAGCAGGAAGGCGGCTCCCTCCTGATGGCCTGCTTCTTTAAGTGGTCCGCAAAGGGGCAGGGTTTTGTAAATGCCCAGTCGCACCTGGTCATAAAGAGTGAGAGGGTCAAGAAAGGCGGTGTTGTTCTTTTTCAGGGCCATTTTCAGTTGCTGGGCAAACTCGGAAACATCGGGAACGCTTTCCATGGCGCCAGAGGTTATCACCTGTCGGGAAGTGAGCTGGTAGGCCTTGCGAAAATAGGGGATATTTGAAGGATCAGGTATTGGAATCTCTTCTCTGCTGGTGTTCAGGAAGGCGCCGGAAAAACAGGCATCCACTAACAGACAAATGTGGGAAGCTTCCATGGCTGTTAAGCTGTCCATGAGCTCATAACTTGAAATCCAGTTTTTCTTCTCTACCTTGTCGAGCCCTGCATCCGCGGCCATCCAGTAAGCGCTGGAATTTCCTTCCTGGCTGTATCCGTGGCCGGCGTAGAATATCATAAGAGAGTCCTCAGGTGTGAGGGTGCTTTTGAGGGCGTTCAATTCTTTTATGATGTTTCGCTTAGTAGCTTCCTGGTCGTAGAGCTCAATGGTTTTATCAATAAAATAGCGGGTTTCAAGGATCTCCCTGATTTCACGAGCATCCCTGGCTGGATGTTGCAGCACTGGCCAGTGAAGATATTGGCCGATCCCTATGATCAGAAGGTATTGGGTACCAAGGCTCAGGTTGCTATCCAGTTGTTTTACCACACTGGCCAAACCTCTTTCTGTTTCAGAAGCTGAGAGCAGAGAAATCAGGAACACCAGGTAAATTGAAATGTATAGGCTTTTCATTAATTTTCTCCTGGGATGAGTTATAATGCAAAATATATCCGCACTATAACATCGAAGAAACCTTTTGTCCATTTTTACTTATTTGCCTTTCTGTCTCTGGTTATAGAATAACAATAAGATTTTTGTTATTTTAAAACCTTTTTTTTCTGAAGAAGATATTGCAATTTATATGCCAAAGTATTGCTTTTTGTATTTTCTTTTTTTATAGATAGTTAGCTGTTATGCCATTTTTTTGAGGAATAAATTTAGTGCAGAGAAAAAGTGCAGTTTCGCACTTTTTTATTTGTTCCACCCAGTATTTCCCTGTTTTAAAATAAATTATAGTTGTATTGTCTGGATCGTGAATTGAAGTGCAAATATGCACAATCGATTTTCGGAGATAGTGCTTTATAAAGATAAAACATAGGAGTTACGATAAAATTTATATGTTTATGAATTTTAGTTTTTTATTCGGCACATGTTTTACATTCCGTTATTCTCCTCACTCATATAAATTAATTTCATTTTAAAAAAAAATTATAACATTTTGTGAGAGAATTGTCGCATCAATGGCGGGTTTAAAGTCTTTTTGGATTCTGTTACCCTTATTCACATAACGTGAACATGGAGTTCATTTATCTTTTAAAAAATAAAATAAAAAGGAGCTTTAAATGCAGAGAAACAATCGTTTTTTATTTACACTCATTTTGTTAATAATGAGTGTAACATCAGCTTTCTCTTTTAGCATGGGATATCATTTTATGTTAATTCGGGACACTATGATGGATAATAATTTAAGCCTGGATGCATATTCCATGGCCTTGGCTGCCAATGGGTACACAGATATCTTTCAGGTCGAAGAAACAGAATGGTTGGTTGATGATGATTTCTGTCAAGAATCCAAGAAATTGGTTGAAAATCTTCATCATGATCAGTTTGATAGTTTTGAACGAATTGACACTTATATGCGTCAATTGATGAAGAATTTACGGTCTGCTCTGGAAATAAATATTGTTAATGATGAACCAATGGGAGTTCTTATGAATATGGGTGTCTCTTTACATATTCTTCAGGATTTTTATGCTCATTCCAATTGGGCTGAATTGAATTTTCCCGATCTAACCGGAGTAGATGATGCAACCTATTTTGATATTGTTGTAAATTATCGAGATATACTCGATCAAATGATTGAATATGATAAGAGCTCTGATGTGCCCTATGTGAAAAAACGTGATTCCAATGGAGAACCCTATGCCTATGGTTTATTTACCAATGGAAGTGGAAATGTCCCGTCACCTGGCCATGGAACAATTCACAAGGATGATAATTCCAGGATTTTTTCGATTGGGCCTTTCGCGCTGCTTATAAAGCTTCTCGTCAATGGATCGCTTTAATCCGGCATTGGGTCGAAGAAATCCAACCTGGATATTGGAATGAAATTAAAAACTATGATTATAGCGGAAGTAAAACCTATCTGCATCGATTGACAAGTTTTGATTGGGGTTGTATTCGATGGGCTTGTATTTTTGGTGGAGCCTGGACAAAGCCTGGTCAATGGAGCAAAATTGATGTTGTTATGCAAGATATGCCCAATGTTCCTGGTTTTGGTTTGCTTGAACAAGCTGGCCAAAATTATCCATATTTGGGTATAGAATGGTTCAAATATTGTTACCAGATTTCCCGTAATTTATTTGCCCGAATTCAAGCACTAAAAGCAACACTTAACACATATTCAATAGGAGTCAGGTAACCAAGACGCTTCCTCGGACGTGTGTTTA
>JAFGWI010000328.1 GCA_016937215.1 Spirochaetales bacterium
CAGGGAGAGGACTCGAACCTCTGACCTCCGGGTTATGAGCCCGACGAGCTGCCAACTGCTCTACCCTGCGTCGTTGGTATATGTATATGGAATATCGGAAAAAGAGTCAACCCCTTGGGGCAATTTAATTTTTTTTTGTGCTTTCCGCAACAGGAAACAACCAGGAAATGGCTTTCTGAATGGTTGAGGCAAGGCATATAACTTCAATATTGTGCTTTTGTCTTTCAAATGACCTTGAAAGGCGCTGAATACTCTGCTTTTTTAAAAACATATCTTTTGCTTTTTTTACCTTCTCTTGCTTGTCTGCTGAAATGCTGAAGGAATTTAGCATATAAAGCGATAAAAGATTCACAAGGGGGTTGTTTTCCTTAAAAATAAGATAAATCGCGTTTTCCAAAACAATAGGTTCCGGGGGAGCGGGTTTTGCATATAAAAGTCCAATAAAGATATCCTGAGCAGATTCCTCCTGTTTTTGCTGCATCAGACTTAGACCATAGTTCCAGCGAAGCCATTGCCTGTTCGGGGTCCAGGGATAGGCCAGCATTTTACCGTAGTATTTTTCCGCCTCCTCTGGATTTTGGGCAAGCAGATAGGGTATTCCAAAGGCCAAGGCATATTGATATACCAGCCTTGGTTTTAGATTTTCAAGAAAATCCTTGAGTTTATAAAGCCCATCCATATCGGAAGTGGCCAAATAGGAGTTGATCAGGATTTTGAGATAATGTGAGCGTAGTAGTTTATTATTAAATATTTCATTTTCAAGAAATCTTGTTAAAGCATTCCAGTCTTCCTGCTCAACAAGAGTAAAAAACTTCCAATTAACAATAAAATAGGCATTAAATAGTGAAAAGGCGATGACAAATAAAATAAAAGCTGGCCAGTATTTTGAGATCACCTCCCAAAAATGATCAGGCCCGAGGATGAAAAGCGGGGCTGTAAAAAAAAGCACAAAAGAAAATAAGATAATGATATTGAAAATTGCAAAAATTATTTTAAATTTCATCCATTAATCTCCTATAATAAATAGGAGTGTAAATTATTACCTAGCCCGGGTCAACAAAATAAAAACAGGAGTTACCATACTCCTGATCAACACAAAATAGGTCAATTTTTTAGGTTGATTTAAACGGCCATTAGGTTTATTTTTTTACAAACATCACATGATTATATATAAAATATGTATATACTAATAATGCGGGGTAACACAAAGGCGGAGGAACATATATGGAAGGTATTTTGGTTCGAGACCTCAAGGTCAATTCTTTTTTTACTGACGAGACTTTTCTTGATAATCAGTATATTTTAATGGCCGCGGAAATACCTGTTTCACTGGATATGGTCAACCGTCTTCAGAACTGGCGTTTTATTCAAATTTATCCCAAGGGGGAATTAAAAGAGAATAGCGCGCCTCCTAATCTCCATCTCAGCGACACAAGCAGTCAGTTGCCAACCGCTACTCTGGATAAGACCATCCAGGAAAAAGAAAAACAAACCAGGTTAATCACTAACTATTTCGATCTTATTACCTTTACAGAAGGGATTTTTAGTCATTTCAAACAAAAAAAAGAATTGAATTTGCCGGAAATCACAACCAAGGTCAAAGAAATGATAGAATGGGTCAAGGCAGAAAGGGACTATGTCCTTTCCTTTACTTCGCTAAAGCACCCTGTGACCAATTACAATATCCCCCATTCGGTCAATTCAGCGCTATTGGCAATCGCTATTGGCGATTATCAGAAAATGCCTCCCCACAAAATTATCGAGCTGGGTACAGCAGCCTTGCTTCATGAAATTGGCATGGTCAATATTCCAGAAGAACTTTACATGAAAGAAGGCGCTTTAACAGAAAAGGAAAAAAAAACCATGGCCACTCATACCTTGTGGGGTTACCGAATTCTAAAAAGTTTTTCTGTTCCCGAAAACATCGCGGAAGTTACCTTGAATCATCATGAACGCAGCGATGGCACAGGCTATCCACGGCGTTTGGTGGGCGACAATTTCTCAACCTATTCCCGCATTGTTTCCCTTGCTTGTTCCTACGATTCCTGCATTTCCAAGCGGCCTTTTAAACAGCCCATAGATGGCCATAAAACATTGCTGCAATTTCTTACCACCCATAAATTGAAATACGATGACAAGGCCTTGAAATCCATGGTTTTTTGTTTATCGATTTTTCCCCTGGGTACTTATGTGCAGCTTTCCGACAAGTCTAAGGGAGTGGTCTACAAAACCAATCCAGAAGACCCCAAATTTCCTGCTGTTAAACTTCTTTATTCCAAAACAGGCGAAAAAATAGAAGACCACCAGGTTGTGCAAACCTTGCCCGAGGGAGGCTTAAAAATAATCGGCACCTTTTCACCTGAAGAATTAAAGGAAAGAAGATAAAATCTGAATTGCAAGCGTCCCGACATTAGCAACAAGCAATATGCAATATGCAAATCGCTTTTGCGCAATTTTCATCGTTCTTATAAAATTTCAATTTAAAAACGCCTTGATAGTTTTAATTCCTTGATATCACAGCCGGGTTTATTTAATATCATCCAACTTCTGGTTCAGCATTTTTTCAAATTCAGCATCCGGCTCCATGAACATCAATCCAAATCCACTCTGGGTCACATCATTCTCGGCAGAAAATATTCGTGCCGATCGCACCACCTTGGCACGGCCTTCAAAGTATTTTTTTCCCTTGTCATCAACGAGGATTCCCAGCTCTTCACCTAAATCCAGAATGGTCAAATTTTCGGTAACAATAAAAACCCCGCCCCTTGAAAGATCACCGGAGATGAATTCCATAATCTGATATCTGCCATCTGCCAAGGTTTTTCTCACAAAGGTAGTTATTTCGACTTTTTTTCTCTGATTATTTCTCTTTTCGTTCATCGGTTCATTTCCTTCCAAGGCCAGCAATCCCCTATTTGCATCGCAAAATCGATGAATTGCGCTTAATTATAATACTTATCCTATCAATCCCCAAATTCACGGTTCAGATAGCCCTTTCCAGACATAACAGTAAAATTACCAACAACATCAGTTGTCAAATCAATAATTGCTGTTTCAAGGCATGATAACCCTCTAATGCGGACGAGTGGTTAAAATCAAATCCTCTTCCTGCCCTTCTAGAATAAATGATAGTATGATCAGAAGCAAATATCCAGAGAAAAATTAAGGTCTCTTGATTATTTAACATAAAAAACCTCGATTGACAGATCTTCTCACTTTGGTATAATCTGGAGACAAAGCTGAAGAGCCTGTTATGATACATGTCAGCCTTTAGATTATTTGTTTTTGGACTGTACTTTCTTTCGATATTGGCTTTTTCGACATCATGGTGTATACTCTCATAAAATGACTGAATCAGGAGTTTTCAAATGAAAAAGTTTTTCCTTTTAATCGTTTTTATGTTTTATTCCTTGTCTGCTTTTGCTTTTTATCAGGACTTGACAATGGGTGACAGAATAAAGCTGGCAGAGGCTTATTATCTGGTTGGAACCAATTATAATCAAATCAAGAAAAACAGCGGGAATTCCTATATTTCCATGGCTTATAAAATTTATCCCGAGCTGGACCCTAAATCCATTAGCAGCGATACAAGTTCTTTGCCAGAAAATATCGACCCTGAAAAAATTATCGCTGATATTCGCGAAGAAGAAACAACAAGGGTAATGATTTCCTACCGTTTCAAGCGTATGGTCAGGGCTTTTCTTGCCAAGGATATGAAAAGCACCATGCTTTTCTTTGATTCAGCTGTCTATGTGTCTGCCGAAAAAAAATATTATCAGAACAGCGAGATAGAGTCTTCTGTTTCAGCCTCAATAAAAAACGCTCCTTTTTCTCTTATGGAACCGGAAAATCTTTACAATCTGGATGCCATCACCATTGTCAAAGCACCACTCAGTTTTCAGAAAATATATCCAAAATCCTATATTTTAAAGGTCACATCTAATGTGAATTTTGGCAGCGCCATTCCTTTCTGGACTCAGGAGCAAAGCTTTTATTACCGTTCGGTTAACGAGAAATTCCTTATTTTCGGTATCGGTGACATTGATAACACCGAAGTTATAGCCGAATACGCCAAATCCGAAGGTCTGAATCAGGATATCAAAGCTCAGCTTCTTGAGGCTATGGATGCTTTTCTTCAAAAAAACCCTGATAAGGTGAGTTCATATTTGGCCGACACTATCAGGATCATTCCCATGGAAACAAGCATCTCAAAGGCCGAGGCCAAATTAAGCTTTGAAGGATTTTTTGAACAATTGAATGTTGATGGATCTTTAAAGGCCCAGGACATTGTAACCAGCCAGGGAATCGAAGTTGACCATGCCGATGTTCTTTATCTGGACCTGCCCCAGGGAACACGTGAAGCGAAACTCACGATCAAGGACGAGTATAAGGATATTCTTCCCTTCTGGTCTTCCTATACAAAATATTATTTTTTTCCGGTTCAGGGGGTATGGAAAATTATCGCGATTTCCTGATTTCAGCATAATAATATTTTGAAGTGAATTATTTTTTAAAAAATTTTAGTGGAAATTAATGCAAGTAAATTCTATACTAAAACTTAAGAGTTATTAATAGCCAAAAACATTTTTTATCCTTTGAAGCAGGGCTTTTAATAAAAGAGGTTGCAGGAAAAACCTTTATTCGAGGCTATATTAATTGCTTTCCCTTTGGAAAAGTAATAGAATATAACTAAACCTGGTTTTGTAACAAGCATCAGGGTTGTGAAGCTGTTCCAGCGATCAGGTACAAAATACCTTTTAAGGAGTTGGGCCATAAAAAACAAATCTGATTTTCCAAGCATTAATACCAAATCCCCTGAGGGCTTGAAGGACAGCGGGACTCCTTTTAAAATAATTGTTGTGGATGACTCAATGTTTGTCCGCAAGCAGATCTCCCAGATTTTAACATCCGAGGGTTTTGAAGTAGTCGCGGCTGTCGGAAACGGACAAGAAGCGCTGGACAAGTACAAGGAATTGTACCCCAATGTTGACTTGGTAACAATGGACATTACCATGCCGGTAATGGATGGTATTGAATCTTTAAAACAGATTCTAGCCTTTGATAAAGAAGCAAAGATCATCATGATCAGTGCTATTGGCAAGCAGGACCTTGTCCGGGAATCTTTGTTAATTGGCGCCAAGAACTACATTGTCAAGCCGCTGAACCGTAAAAAGGTTCTTGCCCGAGTCCTTAAAACCTTGGGTAGAAAATTTGTTGAATAATGAATCTGTAACAAGGGTTTTTCGAAACAGCCAATACGAAATTGACTCTCAATTAAAAAAATGAAGACGATAAGTGAATCCAAACACCATCTTGAATCTATTTTTGATTCAATTACAGATCCAATATTCACGATTAATGAAAAATATGAAATCACAAGACTCAACAAGCAATTCGAAATCATAGCCAAAAAGCCTTTTAAACAAATACTAGGTACCCTATGTTATAAAAACCTCTATTTTCGCGACAGCCCCTGTCCGGAATGCCCATTGAAAAAGATCCTTAAAAACGGTTTGCAAAAGGAATTTAAAATCGAAGTCAATGATAACCTGATTTACAAGGTCGATTGTTTTCCGTTAAAAGAAAAAAGCGGTAAAATAACAGCCATGGTCGAATTAGCCAGAGACATATCGCTGCCGGAGCGGATGAAAAAAGAAATCCAGCTGCTGCAAAACCAGACCATAGAAACCTCTATTGAGGTTAACAAAAAAAACAGGGAACTCCAAAACGCCTATTCCAAAATTAGTCACGAACTCACCCTGGCACGGGAAGTCCAGCGAGGCATTTTACCCCAAAACCTGCCTAAAACCGATGAATGGAATTCGGGCATCTTTTATCTGCCCATGGAAGAAGTAGGCGGCGACCTCTACGATTTTATCCAGATCAACCCGGATCTCTGGGGCATCATTATTGTAGATGTCTGTGGTCATGGCATACCAGCGGCATTTATCGCTTCCATGGCGAAAATGTCCTTCTATCTGCACGCCTCAAAATCACTTTCCACCACACGGGTTTTAAACCAGGTGAATCAGGATATGTGCAATAATCTTCATACTGATGAATTTTTCCTAACCATGTCCTATTGCCTGGTGGATTTTATTACCAATACGATTAAGTATTCCAATGCCGGACACCCCCCTCTTTTAATATACCGTCATAAAACAGGCCAAATCGAAGAGATTACTGAAAAAGGAACCATTATTGGTCTCAGCCCCCAGGCCCGCTACAATGAAATAAGCCTGGAACTTGAAAAAAAGGACAGGTTGATTTTTTTTACTGACGGCCTCTTTGAAAACCTGGACCCTGAAAAAAGCAAAGGCATGAATTACCTGAAAAAACTGCTTCTGGAGTCTATAAGCTACCCTGTTGAAAAGCAAATAGATGTTATCAAAAATGAATGTTTTCAGGTGCTTCGCGGAGCTTCTCCCCGGGACGATATTTCCCTGGTGATCATCGAAATTGCCCAAAACAACAAATTCACATCCTTTGACCTTCATGAAGAATTCGAAACAAAGGAAAACCTTTCCATACTCGCCTTACGACATCCACTGGATATTGAAAAGGTGATTTCCCATGTGTTAAAATTGATGGACCGCTACATGTACAATGACAGCGCCATACGCCAAACACGACTGGCTATCTACGAAGCATTGAATATCTATTTCATTACACATCAGGAAACAAACAAACCCCTCTATTTCGCCTTTCGCTGCACAGATAAAAAACTTATGATGACCATTGTTGATCAGAGGTATTTTCAGGAAAACACCCTGCCCTATTTTAAAGACCTGGAACTTCGACCGGCAATCGAAAATATCAAAAAAAATATCGACCTCCTGGAATTTCGAAAAAACGGCCGGAAAATCTATCTGGAAAAATACTGTCACTGATCATTTGGCCCCGGGAGTCAGGCAAAGAGCAAAAAAAAACTCCTCCGCGAGCCGAAGGAGTCAAAAGACCCTAAAAAAACCTTGCCAAATAGTCAATTTAACAAAGCACTAGCGGTTTCGAAGACCACTGATCACAGCCCGCCTTCTTGCAATACTGTCATCCTTACCGCGTTGGCCTTCCCGGTCCTTCTGAAGAACCATGAAACTGATAATTCCTGAAATGCAGCATAAAGTAAAAATTAGTACATCTAAAATCACTTTTTCAGTTCTCCTTTTTTGATTATATGTGATAATTATAACATAAAGTGGTGAATTGTCAAGTTTTTCCATGCCTGCACAGCCATTTCAGGAACTTATGGGCGTTGCCTGGCGAAACACAAAAAAAACAACCACTAATGAAATCTAAAAAACAGTTTCGCCAGGCCGGGCTCTACGCTCCAACTCCTCACAGCTCCCCATTTATCAGCCCGTGGTCTTCCTTCTCCTGCCCAAAGAAAAGAAAGACCACGGGCTGTTCCGGGGTTTCCGCTTCGATCCCTAACGCGTAAAAACAGGATATCTTTGTTCAGCTCATAGTCGCATCTTTTGTCCATGCCATAAAGAGTGAAAACATAGCAAAAAAACCCGCTTAAGGGAACAGCTCAACTGTCAATCGAGCCACCCTTTTAATTACGAGCCAAATTGACCTGGCCTTTTTGACCAGACAAGGAAAAAGCCAAGTTGAGCCCCCCATTAGGCAATGCCTTTCAACCAAATATCTAGCCCATCTGGAAAAAAATCAATTAAAATGCTATAGTATGATCAAAGGCTTTATCATAGTGATAAAAAAACTGGAGAGTCTTGAGAACATTGCCGATGATTAAATCAGAATTCGGTTTTGAAAAGGCATTTTTATGAAACAAAAAATTATCTGCCTGATTGCATTCATGCTTTGCGCAAGCATTACCTGGGCTCAAAATAATGACTCTTCAACAGAAAAGGAACTCATTATCCAGGGTCCATACGTGACAAAACTAAAGGCCATAACAGAAAGCAATATGATTATTCTCACATGGCAAAATCCCGATGATTTCAAGGGAACTATTCTTGTTTACCGCCATAATTCGGAAATATCCAATGATAATCTGCTTATGGCCTCGGAAATCGCCCAATTGAATAATACCAAGCTTTCCTATGTGGATTTTCCACCCAGGAGCCAGAGTTTTTATTATGCCATCCTGCTCAAGGATGAAAATAATACGGTTTATTATAATTTTATTCCCGCCAGAAACATCACGAGCACGGCACTCTCTTTAGCGCCTCAAAGCGAATCAGGAGAAACAGAAACCGAAATCACCAACATCAAAACCCAGGTTAAGGATGATTATATTGTTATAAACTGGAAAACCAGTGAGCCATCCCGCGATCTGATGATTTTTCGTTCCACCAAAGCCATTTCATCAACCGATGATTTACTCGGCTCAGTAAGCCCTCAAAGCCTCGAAGGAGGCACTAGCAGCTATTCTGACGCGGCCATTCCGGGAATCGACTATTATTACTCTGTCCTGGATGCTTCCCAATATAAATTGGGAAGGATTAAAATCAATCCTGGTTCCAATGCCACAACAAATGCCGTATCCATTCCCTTAAGCAGCACTAGCAGCAACAACCACGAAGACTTTGTTTCGCAACGCAGCCGGCCCTTACCGCTTTTGAGCATTACACGGGATGTTGAATTTGATCAGTATCTTATCACCTCCCCTACCGTTCTTTTACCTCGAAAAACCGAATTATCAGATAAAACCAAATCCGCCCTAACAAAACTTCTGACTAATGTGAAACCCGAAGGCGATCCGCAAATGGAATTCCAGGTGCTGGAAATTGATAGGATCGCTGAATCGACCGGGGCAGCCAATCAATTACACAAAATGGTTTTTAACAAGCTTAACCTTTCCAACATGGAAACCCTCATCACTCAGCTCAATGATTTTCAGAAAACAAAGCAATCCGATGAAATTAAAGCCAGAGTCGGTTTTTATTTAGGCCAAATATATTATTTCAAGGGCCAATATCAAAAGGCCATATTGAATTTTATTCAGGCCAATGATCATCATTATACAACTGTTCAGCCCTGGATGGATGCTTGTTTTTCCAAACTCATGGAAGCTGACACAAAATGACACCCCGGCTTAAATTAAGTCTTTATTTCTCCATACAGATTTTAGCCATGGCCCTGTTGAGTGCTTTCCTTATCTTTGCTGTTTATAGTTCAGCAGCACTTATTTCTATGAAAATCACATTAAAAACAGTCAGTTTGATTGGTATTTATGTTTACACTCTTGGTTTTGTGATCGCGGCTTTTGTGATGCTGATTTTCCGCAAAAACGACCTGGCCTTTTATCTTAATCAAAATCTAAACACGGTTCAGCTCTTATTAACAGCCTTTTTTTTCTGCCTTGTCTGCGGCCTCGCCATTCAGTTAGCCTTTGGGAACCTTGAATAGCATGTCCAAACTCAGTATCGACAGCCTTCATTTCAGCTACCAACTCGATCCTGTACTTACAGGGGCCTGTATTAGCTGCAATACCGGAGAACGCATTGCTCTAAGCGGTGAAAATGGATCAGGTAAATCAACCTTGTTCAAAATCATCGCCGGACAACTGAATCCGCCATCTGCCCCATTAAAGATTGATGATATTTATATCCCGCCATCTGATCGTTTCAAATACCTGGCTTGGCTGCCCCAGGATTCATTTTTACCTAAAGGGCTCAGGGTAAAACAGGCGATATCACTATTCTCAACAAAAAATCAAAAACAAGAGCTTTTTTCAGATAGCCGGATTCAGGAACTTCTGGACAGAAAAATCAGAAACCTGTCAGGCGGTGAAAAACGCTATATTGAAACATCCATGATACTATCGCTGAACCGGAATTTTTATATTCTTGATGAGCCTTTTACAGAAGTGGAGCCGCTATATCAAAAAACATTGTTTGATAAAATCAGCACTGTATCATTAACCGCGGGTTTTATTCTGATTGATCATAATTCATCGGCTATGGCGAAAATCGCCACCTCACAATTACTGCTGATCCATGGACAAGTTTATCCAATAAAGGAGCGGCTTGAATGAAAAAGCTAATGGCGGGTGAATTTATAAGGTGCCTGCCCTGGATACGGATACAACAAACCAAATTGCTCGGCATTGAGTATCGACATATCTTCAAAGTCCGTTACAACTTTGCCATAGAGGCTCTGGCAAAGCTCTTCTACGACAGGTGAGTGAAGGTGCATAAGCCATCTGTTCTTATCCTGAAACAGAGAAACCCCATGAAAATTCATGCGAAAATTCATTAAAGCCCATTGGCTTTGGGTTTGAGGCACAGGGTACTCAAAGACAAGGCCTTTAGTCTGGTCAAAATCCTTAAGACCAAGCAGAAGGGGCGCTTGCTCGAGGAGGGGGTTTATTCTTTGAAGAGGAATACCAGACAAAGTATTAAGCATTAAATCCCAGGAAGGAACATCAATCATTTCACCAGAATCATCATAGGAACAGGCTTGCATAAGCCAGGAGAGTCTTGCCCTGTCAAATCGAATCAGAGTGGTTGACTCACTTGAAGAAAAGGCTTTTTTGTACCAGCAGTGAAGGGCTTTATAATCTTTACAAACCTGGGGCTGCAAATCCTGATCATGAATCCGGCATTTGGTGGATGCCCCATCATAATAAGCGCATTGGCTGTTATAATAGATCATCCAGTAACCTCGATCATATAAACCCAGTTCAATATACTGATGATTTAAAATATCCAAAGCATATTCCAGATCTTCTTTTGTGTTAAAACTTTTTTTCTGAACAGGAAGAAAATGACAACAGGGGGATTGAATGCAGCCGAAACAAGGAGAGACACTCCAGGATGTTTCCACAAAATTAACCTTTCTCAAAAAGGCTTATCAGTATTAAAACGGGAAAAAATTCCATTGTTTATTGAATAAGCCAATCGCAATAACAAAAAAATAGAAAAAAACCCCTTTACCAAAGGGGGCTCTCTGATTTTAATGCAGCAAGGAAACCAGGCTAAACATTGCCTTGAAAAAGGTTTCTTGGATCCTAATCCAACTTTTGAAAGCGACTTATGTTTAAGGGATTTTAGTGTTTTTGTCAAGTTAGCCATAGTTTTTCTAAATGAAGGTATAAAGACAGGGTTGAAACAATTTTATTAGATTGAAAATTTGAAAATTTAATATTAGATGCTTATACTTTAAAATAGTAAAATTATGCTATTGAAAAGGGAGAGTCTATGGCAACAATAATCGGCATGGGGCACAGCCAAAAAAGGTTTACCAATGAGGCCGCGCGTGAAGCTATGGAAATGGCCTTAAAATCGGCAAATATTGACAATTGCGACTATGTTATTTTGTTTTCCACAGTTGGTTATGATCAGGAATTGATGATAAAAACAGTTCTTGATATTTCCGGCGCCAGTCAATTGGTCGGATGTTCCGGTGTGGGAGTTATTTCCTTTGATTTTATCAATGAATCCAATACTTCCTTGGTGGTCATGGCCATAAAATCCGATGAACTTGATTTCAAGGTTGAGAAGGTTTCCAATTTAAAGGCAGATTCCTACGCGGCTGGGGTGAATATTGCGGCCAAGGTGCAAAAGCATATTAGCGATAAAACATCGAGTTTATGGCTTTTTCCCGACAATCTTTCGGTTAATTATGCCCGCTTTGCTCAGGGTTTGGAGGAGAATTTAAAGGTTGATCATTTTATCCCTTTTTTTGGTGGTTTGGCAGCTGATAATTGGCAATTTAAGCAAACCTTCCAATATTGCAACAACGAGGTGTTATCTGATAGTGTGGTTTGCGCGGTCATCAATGGCGATTTAAATGTGGCTTCTGAAATCACCCATGGCTGCATTCCTATTGGAAAGGAAAGGGAGATCACCAAATCTGAGGGCAATTTCATTTATGAAATCGATAATCAGCGGGTCACTGATGTTTTAAAAGAATATATTCCTGAAGAGGACATTGAAAATTGGCACAAATTAGGGATTCGTTGCCTTTGCCTTGGTTTAAAAGCCCCTGAGGAGCTACAAAAGCAATTTGATAATTATATTGTGAGGGCCATGCCAAAGGTTGACCATATTGAGGGTTCTGCCAGGGTACCAACCGAGATTCCTGAAGGCACCAAGGTCTGGATGATAAGCCGAAACCCTGAAAAATTGATGCCCAATGCCAAGATGATGGCGGAGAGCCTGAGAACCAAGCTCAATGGAAGAAAACCGAAATTCGTTCTTCAAATTGATTGTGCTGGCCGGGGCAAGGTGCTTCGCTCGGAAGAGAAAATGATAATGCAAAAAACATTACAGGGCTTTGTTGATGAACAGATTCCCTGGATTGGTTTATATTGTGCCGGCGAAATTGGCCCTGTGAGTGATAAAAATTATTATCATAATTTCACGGTAATAATCGCGGTGTTTTATTAATTGTATCAACCTTGCTATGATGTTTGAAAAGTTCTTTTTGTATTTGCTGAGTAAATTGATATTTGTCGACTACAATTATCAATTCCTTGTGTTTTGGTAAAATAATGAGATATGGTTTTTATGGTTGATGATAAATTAAGCTTCTCGGACGAAGAAATCAAAAAACTCAAGGAAGAAAATGAAACCCTTTCAAATCAGGTGAAGAGGCTCATTAAAACCGAATACATTCTATATAATACGCAGATTCATTTGGACGAGCAAATTGAATTATATAAATCCCTTTATGCCATTGGAAAAAAATTTTCAAATACCCTTGATATCAAACCCTTGTTCCACGAAATGGGCGATTTTATTCTTGAGCATTTAAATTATGGTGCCTTTATCATCATGCAGAAACAGAATGGATATTATTCCATTTTTCATAAAAAGGGTGATTTTGATATCAAGCCAGAGGAGTTTAAACTTAAATTTGAGATAGAACTTATTCAACAGCTCTTTCAGGACCTTACATTTAACGATGAACATGTGGCGTTTTCCAATCCCAAATGCGTGAATTGTCATAAAAGGCTAGGCTTAAAGGACTTTGTTCTCTACATACTTGATACTAAGAATATAAACTTACCGGAATATTTTGTAATTGTAGGAAATCCTGAGTATAATGAATTTTTTTCACAAATTGATATTAACGACACAATGATTATTGGATTGAGCAATCTTGTGAGTTTTGTCATTAATTCCATTAACAATATTTATCATTATCAGGAGTTAATGAAAGAACGGCAATACCTTGAAGAAAAGGTGGACGAGAGAACAAAAGACCTGAATGTGGCCATGGAAGAGCTTCGTCGGTTGAATTCAAAATTGCATTTTATTTCCGTGAAGGATGAATTGACTGGTTTGTATAACCGACGCGGTTTTATTTCGATTGGTAATGAGTATTTTAGTATTGCCCAAAAAAACAAATCATCTTTACTGATAGTCTATTGTGATCTGGATGGCTTAAAAAAAATCAATGACACCTATGGTCACCAAGAGGGTGATTTCGCCATTAACCAAACCGGCGTTCTTCTAACAAAGATTTTCCGAAAAACCGATATTATCAGCCGCTTCGGAGGAGATGAATATGTGGTTCTTCTGGATAATGGTTCAGATAAATACATCGATGAAATAAAAAAAAGGCTGAAATACCTGTTTATGGAGTATAACGCGAATTCCTGCAAAGAATATGAACTATCCATTAGTATTGGCTGTGTTTTTTTTGATTTTAAAAAATCCAATGTGAGTAATTTTGAAGAATTGATTGCCATGGCAGATGAAATACTATATCAGGAAAAACATAAGAAAAAAAAACAAACCGATAATTAAGTGGTTTTGTAATTATTATTGGAATCTCAGTGCTTTTATAATTTTGCATCTGCCATGGCTGACAATGCCCCTATTTTATAGAATTCATCAAGTTTCTTTTACCCATTGCCAGGAATTATCAGCTTAAAGGCTTGTTAACCAATTTTCCTTATATACTTTCCTGTTACTTCCATAAGCTTATCGATTTCCTTTTTATCATAACTATAGCTTGATGATTTTACTTGTTTATTGTTTTCATCATAATATTTACCAGAGATATTTTTTAATTCCCGATCGGTTGCGAGATAATAATAGGTTTCAGCCATCTGTTCTGATGTAATGGAGAATTTGCTTTTTATTGAATAAAGCCATTTCATGAACTTGGATAGATCAGGATACCTGCATATATCAATTTTAACATTGGTGACTCGAATACAATTTACAGTAAGCTTTGTATCTTTTAAATAGTTTGATAACCAATAGGTATACATAACTTGAGCCAGTTTGGATTGATAATAGGCCTTTTCAACACTGTAACGGCCATTTCTGAACTCAGGATCAGAATAATTGATTTTCAACCTTGGATGCAGCATCAACCCCTGAGAGGCCACAGTAAGTATTTTCCCTTGCGCGCTCTTTTTTAATAAATCAATTAGCAATCTGCTTAGCAAAACAGGTCCTATATGATTCGTTGCCCATAAAGACTCTATATTTTCAATTGTGTAAACCGGAAGTTTTCTGCTAATATCGAAATCCGCCGCATTGTGGATCAACACATCCAAATGGTCATATTTTTCATTTATTATTTTCGCGGCTTTTCTGATTGATTGTTGAAGGCTCATATCAATTTCAATAAAAATTACTGAATCATTATTCGTGGATTTTTTTATTTTTTCTTCTGCCGCTAACCCTCGCTCCTTATTCCTGCATCCAATAATAACCGTGTATCCATTCCGCGCGAATTTTTTGGCTGCTTCAAAACCAATCCCAGAATTCCCACCAGTAATTAAGCATATCTGCTTATTCATAATACCTCCAAAATATCATTTATTTTTCGCCAAAGCTATTTAGCAAGCACTCTGGCTATAATGTTCCGGTTAACCCTCGGCCATAGCGACTTGTTAATCATTACGACCTCAACCCAAAGGGGCCAGATAAAATTTTATTCTAAAACAGCCGGAATGATTAATCCAGCCAGTCAACTTCAACCGGCTCACCGGTAAACTGGGAACTCTTGTCGGTGTATTGATGGAACTCGATATCGATACCATCAGGGTCCTTGAACCAGACCTGATAGGTTTGGTCGCCTCCCAGCTTTTTTTCACTCACTTCAATGCCATGGGCTTCCAGGCGTTGTTTCATGCTGTCGATATCATCGGTTTCCAGACAAATATGTGAAAGCGGAGAAATCGCCGGATTCCCGCCAGATCTTTCATCAAAACATTCCAGAAATTGCCGCTGGCCAATTTCCAGATAAAAACCGTGTAACCTTCCTTTATGAGTAAAATCAAATACTTTTCTGAAACCCAGGATGTCCTGATAAAATTTCAGGGTTTCCTCAAGGTTTTTGACTTTGATGCACACATGTGCTAATGCTGTTTTCATATTTTACCTCCATTTATAGTAGTTTACGCGCCCCTACCAAAGAATTATTTTTTTCGGCCAGGCATTGAGCCTTGAAACATTCCACATCTTGTCAATATAAGCTGTGGTGTATTGTTGTTCTATAAAGTGATAATAATACGCACCCTTATCCGTTAA
>JAFGWI010000329.1 GCA_016937215.1 Spirochaetales bacterium
AATGCGAAGCATTTGTGACCAGAGGCCGGATAGCCCGACCTGCCGGAGGCGGGTAACGTCCAGAAAGTATGTAAGCTAAACAAATACAAAGTATTTACTATAGTAATCAAATTCACCTTGAACCACCACTGCTTCATGGCCGGAATTCTGTTTTTGGCAGAACCAACTGAATATAACCATTGCCTCCATGTTTTTTAACATCTCATGAAAGTCAAATCAGCTAAAGAACATCATCCCTTTAAAACTGCAGCTATACGATTTTTCAACTATTGTTAAAACTCCCCTAACCCTTTATAGTAAAAAAATGGTTTACACAACAATAAAGTCAAATTAATTACAGGAGGAAAATTAAAAGTGTCCAAAAAAAACAAAATTCTATGTTTATTCATCATGCTATTCTCTTTTTTCGTATCCAATATCTTTTCAGCTGAAACAGATGTTGAAAAAAACAATGAAACAGCCAAAGAACTAACAGGAGATATCCTTTTTTCACCACCAAGCGGGACTTTTCAAAGCAGCATAAATGTTTCATTAAGTTCCACAATCTCCAATGCCCAAATCCGCTACACAACCAATGGTTCCGTACCCACAAGCAATTCATCGCTTTATAACGGGCCGCTTACTTTCAGTTCCACAACCCAGTTACGGGCCCAAACATTTGTCAATGGCGCGCTGACAGGCGAAATGGGGAGCGCTGTTTATATTGCCTGTTCATCGAGCACAAGGCATGATTTGCCTCTGGTTATTATAGACGGTTATAGAAAAGGAAAACCGAGTCGGGATTACCAGGACATGGCTATTGCCTTTATGGAGTTCAATGGCCAGGAAAGCACCTTGCTTCAAAAACCTGTGGTCATCACACGAGGGGCTTATCATTTAAGAGGGCAGTCATCGGCCAATTTTCAAAAAGTTCCCTACCGGATTGAATTACGCAATAATAATGACGACGACGCGAAATATGATATTTTTGGCATGGGGGCTGATGGAGACTGGGTTTTAATTGGCCCTTTTGCGGACAAAACACTTATCCGTACATCCTATTCCTATGAAGCAGGAAGAGAACTGGGTTTATTCTCTCCTGACTATCAATTTGTGGAAGTGTATATCAATCAGAATGATGGTTTTGTGGATGCTGCCGATTATCAAGGGGTTTATCTCTTTGCTGAAACCATCGAACGCGCCAAAAACCGTATTGATATTGCCAATCTTAAAGCTGAGGATCTGACAGAACCAGAAATCACTGGCGGGTATATCATGCAGTTCAACATGAGTGCTGCCGAAGAACCTATTGTCAGGGGAACAGGCTGGAATGACCTTGAAGTCAAGGACCCCGATGATCTTTTGCCAGAGCAGCTTTCATGGATTGCCAATTATATCCAGAAAGTCCAAAATTCCATTCATAGTTCAAATCCTACTGATCCTGTCAGCGGTTATCCGGCCTACATCGATGTTGATTCCTTTGCCGATTACATTATCCACAATGAACTTGGCAAACAACCGGATTCCTATGTACGAAGCACCTACATTTATAAAGATAAAGAGGAAAAACTGAAAGCCGGGCCACTTTGGGATTATAATCTGGCCTACGATTGCTTCACTGGTTTTGGTTGGGGAACAACCAGCAATGTGGAAGGCTGGCAATACGGATCAGGAATGATGGGCTTTAATGTTGTGTGCGACTGGTTCAATACACTCATGCAAAACACCACCTTTCAGAACAGGGTAAAGCAACGCTGGCAAGAGCTTCGAAGCGGCCCTTTATCAGACCAGGAATTAATTAACCGGGTTGATGCCTTGGCCAATCCCATAGCCAATGGCGCGAAAAGGAATTTCCAGAAATGGCCCAACCTTCAGACAAAAACCGTGGGTAATTTCAGCACACAAACCACACAAACCTGGGAAGAACAAATACAAATTTTGAAAAATTATTTACTCAACAGATCAGACTGGATTGACCAATCCTGGGGAACAGCCCTGCCTTATACTATGACACCCACCCCAGATAATACACCTACGCCAACATCCACAAATTTGGGTGATGTCAATACTGACGGGGCCATCAACATTGTTGACGCTTTACTCATCGCCCAATTCTATGTCAACATGGTTCCATCCAATTTTAACAGAACAAATGCTGATGTTAATTCCGATGGAAACATTAATATCGTCGATGCCCTGCTCATAGCCCAATATTATGTGAACATCATCGATTCTTTTCCAAAAGCCTAAAACCTTAAGAGTTAAATAAATTTTTTGGGCACGGTCTGATAAGCCCTAGGGGCTTGTCAGACCAAACCCAACATTAAACGTTAAAATTATCCGGAAAAACGCGAAATTTCGACACCTTACCCTTGATATTTAACATTAAACGTTATAAACTCAAAAAAAGTATCCTTTATGAATATTCTGGGAGGGGTATATGTACGATATCAAACTTTTGCCCGCCAGGCTGAAACAAGCCAGAAATTACCGAGGCCTAAGCAAGGAGGAATGCGCGAAATTGTTTGCCATTCATCCTAATTCCTATTTGCGCTGGGAGAATGGCTCGGCAGTGCTGAACGCTCGGCAGTTAGCAGAATTGGCCGAACATGAACAAATCGATTTGAACTTTTTTTTTTGATTCGCGGCTTTCACTGGAACAAGCCGATTTAAGCACCAGGGGTGACACTCAGCCACAGCTTAGCGCTGAAACCAGGGCCTTTCTGCGCGAACTGGAAGAACTTGGCAGCGAGCTGGAAGCCAAGGTGATTCAACAATGCCGCCCCATAATGGAACAAGCCAGGGACTTTGCCCGCCAACAAGATGACATGGTGAGCATTCCCTTTTACGGGCAAATCGCAGGAGGGCAACCTTTGCTCATCGAGGATTACCTGGGTGAAACCGTAGGAGTACCGCGAGATATACTCATCGGCCGCGACCATTATTTTGCCGTGCGTGTTATGGGCGATTCCATGGAAGGCGCCGGCATTCACCACCAGGATGTCATCATCCTCCGCGTCCAGAACACAGCGGAAAACGGCCAGATCGCGGCAGTCAATTATCACGGAGAAGCCACACTCAAACGGGTTTACCACCGGGGCGACATCATCGAACTTCACCCCTGCAACCCCTCACATCAGATGATTTCACTGCCGGCCCGTGAGGTAAAAATCCAGGGGCTGTTTATCAAGGTTCTGGACATGGCCGCCTCAGCCTGACTAAAAGCCGGCCAAGCGAACCCATAGAAGGCACAAAACCCTAATCCTCATGGCTGAACCTAAAAAAAAGCACCAGAGAAATCAAGCTGCCGACCAAGGCAATAACAAAACTACCCGCGTATGTGACCAGGCCTTGGGAAATCAGCATCCCCATAATCACCGGAATCAAACCGCAGGAAGTTCCTATAATGCCGCTGGAAACAGCGGTATAGCTGATTCTCGAACCTTCGTCGCCGAATTCCGCGATCATCACCACCAAGGCATTGCTGTCAGCTGAAAAAGTAATGCCAATAAGCACAAAAAGCAGATAAAATACAGGTATCACCGGAAACAGCAACACCAAAACCAGGGAAACCACAGCCGCCAGAATACCAATCTTCTGAACCAGAAGATTGTTAAAGCGATCTCCGAGATAACCCAGTAAATAACCAAAACCAGCCTTGCTGAAATTGAACAAAAGAGCAAAAATAGCCACTTCCCGCTCATCAATCGAAGGAAAAAGCTTCAGAGCATAGGCTGTATAAAATGAAATCGCGATAAAGGTAAAACTGAAAAAAAAGCGAGCCAGAATGAAATGCCGGAATCTCTTTTTGAGCAAAAGACCGAGCAAATCGCGTATATACTCACCAAAACTTTGACGCGAAACCGGCGACTCCCCCTCTTCCTTGATATTGATAAAAGCCACAAAGGAAAGAGCCACAAGGGCAAAGGCAATAAAAAACACCACACGGTAATTGCCGGGAAAATCATTGGCTGCCAGAAAAGGCCCCATCCACAATGGCACAATAATCCCCACTACACTGGCCAGAGAAAGGCGAAGAGCTGTCACCCGTCCCCGCCTCTTTGGCGGCACTGTCTTGGCAAACAAATCGATCCATGCCGGAAAGGTTATACCGCCCATAAAAGCAAAAAGGAAATAAAAACTCAGTACCATGGCCGCCCCGCTAGTCGCGGGCAGAGGCAGAATCCAGTAGGTTGTCAAAGCCAGAAAGAAAACCATAAGCCTTTGCAAAAAACCCATGATCGCGATATAAATCTTCCGCTTGGCTGCCCTTTTGGCAAACCAGGAGGTAAACAAACCCGGAAAATTAAAACCAATCACAATGGAAGCCGGCACCAGACTCAACACAAAGGAATTATCAAAAACCTGCTTCATGAAGGATACCATAATCGTGAATTGGTCCATAAAGGTCATAGCTGTAATAAACAAAACACCATCGATAATATGAAGCACCATATTGCGCCGTACTGTTTTTTGATCCATCAATTCTCCTTAAGCAACAAGCACTCAATGTATAATCATAAAACACCAAGATTTCAAGAAATAAATTCAAGTAACCGGGGCATTTGCAATGGGGTCATTACTTTGCCAGATTATTCTATCGAGGTTGCCCCAGCCCTGAATGGGCTCGGGCCGGGCTCTCCACCACTTCGGCTTTCGCCTTCGAAGGTTTTTTTCCGGATAGTGTCCGGAAAAAAACGCTTTGGCAAAGCATTTTTGAAAAAATACTTTGCCATGGTTCCGATCCCTAACCCATCAGAATCCACCATGGGCAATCAACCAAAGCGAAAACTATCAGAAAATTCGCATTGCTTCAATCCTGTTGACCTGTCTTGGATTACAAAAGTCATGGACCATTTCATGAGTACTTCCCTGCACCGGGTCGCACAATAGTCTCAACAGCATAAAACCAACAATTTTTTTCATAAAGCTCTTGAGCAAACACACTGAAGCCGTTAAGTTATTCCTGAAAGTTCAGGTCACACTTTCAGTGGTTGACCAGTAAGGAAAATAAATGATCATTCTCCTTTTATTATTAATTCCGGCCTTTGTCATTTTATTTTACAACTGGCGCGCCCTGAAAATCACCATTGAACCAGTAGACCTTCCCAAAGACCTGGAGGCCTATTTAAAAGAACGGGAAACATTGGTCAGCCATTTAAGACCCGATTGCGAAAAGAGAATACTCTGGGCAAACCGAAAAAACTCACAAACTGAATTTTCAATCATCTATCTTCACAGCTTCACAGGCAGCCCGCGGGAATTACACCCCTTAATCGAAGACCTTGGGAAAAAACTAAAAGCCAATATTTTTTATCAGCGACTCGATGGCCATGGCCAGGGCAAGGACGATCTTGAGACCGTCACACTACAGCAATGGACCAATAACACCTGGGAAGCCTGGGAAATCGGCCGGCGAATTGGCAGAAAAATCATTCTTGTAAGCACAAGCACTGGTTCGGCCCTGGCCACTTGGTTATGCGGCCAGGTGGAAAACATTCACAGCGCCATCATGCTCTCGCCCAATTTCATGCCCAAAAACCATTTGATCAAATGGCTCATCCTGCCAGGGACCCTGAAGCTTCTGGAAAAAATCAAGGGGCATTACGCGAGACACAAAATTGTAACAAAGGCGATCGAACAATATTTTACCATCATCTATCCCCGAAAAGCCTGGTTGCCCATGTTCCGCGCCTGTTTACTGGCAAACACAATCCACCATGAAAAAATCGCAACCCCATTGATGCTTCTCTATACCGAACATGATACCTTGATTTCAACCGCCTCTATCAAATCTATCTATTCCCGATGGGGAAGCGCGCAAAAAAAGCTTGTGAACCTCTGTGAAACAAAAAAACATTTATTCGCGGGGAACCTTTTCGCGCCTGAAAAAACAGGGGAAGTGCAAAGCTTGATTGAAAATTTTATTCAGGAATTATGAAGAGCTCTCAAAACCAGGACAACTTGATAAAACCCCAATAAACACGCGAAAAACAGAATTATCGATTATTGATCAATTTCTGATATAATCGCGAAGTCCCGCTTTCAAGAATTTCCATGACCTGGTCAAAGGCTGAAACAACCCAGGAATCAACGATTTTTTATCTGCGAAGAAGTGATTTCGCCTCTATCTCTGTTACATCCATGACAGGTAAGTATACCCTAAATCCGGAGGATTCGTAAGTTTTCAAATAAAAAAAATAAATCAAATCTTGATTTATTCATAAAAAAGGGGGAAGATTAAAATATTTCCTTTTGTTGTGTTGGGAATGATCAGGGCGTTACCTGCTTTCATTTCATTACAGCAGGCCGGGCTCTCCGTTCTCTGGTCACAAATGCTTTGCATTTGTTGCTCGAGACTGCAAGCCAACTCCGGCTTTCGCCTTTGAAGGTTTTTACGCTGGTTATTCTCAGCGTAAAAACGCTTTGGTTTACCATTTTTGGTAAAATGTTAAACCATAACTCCAATCCCTAACGCCTTTACAGCCAAATTTCGATTTGGCTTGGTAAATACAAAAAGCATATTCCAAAGGAGGAATCATGAAACACAAAGTTATTTTTATTTTAAGCCTATTGTTTTTATTCACAATCATGTCCTGTGAATTAAACAACAACAGCATTGTTACACCTATAGCAAATGACAACACATCGGCCACAAAGGCAGCCGACATTATCCAGCCCCCAACTGAAAAGCTTATCAAGGACATTGGAACAATCCGTTACATCAAAAACGGCGAAGGTTTCTGGGCCATAATCGGGAAGTACAACCGCTATGTTCCCGAAAACCTTCCGAAAATCTTCATGAGAAATGGCCTTAAAGTGGAATTCACAGCCATTGCACTGGCCATTCCATCGAACATCAGAATCTGGGGCCGCCCTGTATCACTCATTACCATGTTGAGCAAAGACGACCGATACCCGGCAGTTCTGGACCAGGCAACTGTGAACACAGTCGCCATTCAAGGACACCCCTGGCTGCTGGAAGGCATAACAGACACCTATCAGGCGCTGAACCTGCCGGAGGAATTCATGATCCCCGGTCTTAAAGTATCTGTGGCTGGTCTTATCCGAAGTGATATCATAATCATCCCGGCCCTGTGGCTATTGCTGGATGTAAAGGAAATAACAGCCATTTCCGAGATGCCCCGGATTATCAGCCTGGGCGAAAAATTCAAACTCCCTGAAGGTAAACAGGTCATTGAACCAAAGGCCCGAATCCTCTTTACCTTTCTCGAGGTGCTCACCGATTCACGCTGCCCAAGCAATGCCCGCTGCTTTTGGCAGGGCGAAGCCCTGGTTGCGGTAAATATCACCATAGATGGTCTTGATTACGGCAATTATAAATTATCAACCTTGGCCCCTAATTCCAGCATCCAGGTCGGCGGCTATGATTTTCAGTTTCTTGACCTTGCTCCCTACCCCACTCTACCAGTTGAACCGGTAAAACAATACACCGGTGTCTTTGTTATCAATCCTATTTTAAAATTATAAAAAAAAGCTGTCCAGGTTCTCCCCGGACAGCTTCAATTATTCCATTATTATACTAATTTTTCTTGACCAAAAGGAACTCAACCCGTCGGTTTTTCCATCGGTTATCAAGATCCCCATGAGGAACAACAGGCTCTGCGCCGCCAATACCCTCTGTTTGTATTCGGGCAGATGCAATGCCCAACTCAACCAAACCTTTTTTGATTGATTCGGCGCGTTTCTTGGACAAGGGCAGAAGTTCTTCTTCCTGCTCATTTTTGCCTTTCACAGGATCATCCCAGAAAAGGCTCACCGCGTGTCCCTGTATCAATATATTATAGCTCGCGTACTTTTTGAAGATTTCAGCCAGGCGGTTAAGGGTCGCCATGTTTTTCTCCAACCGGTCCGCGGGCACATTCAGGTAATCATCAGTATCCGGCTTAAAGGTGATACTGGGAATCCGTATCTTTAATCGGTCGCCGTCACGGATAACAAGAATATCAATCGGAATAACACGTTTCACACTAGCCCGGTTGCCGTAAATATCCTCAACCATTAATTCCAGGGGATAATCTTCAGCAGACTGAACCAGCTCTTTTTGAGGAGACCAGCCGTCCCAAATAATGTTTTCAGAAGGCTGCCCTTTGCCTTTATATTCGGTAAACAGCTTTCCTGTGGGGTCATTAATCTTCAATGACCACTGGGCAATATTACTCGTGTCGTCAACAGAAAGTGAAATGAAGAGCTCATCGTCCACACCGTCATTATCAGGCGAAAAGGGAAGCGGATTAAGGAAAAGATCCACTTTAGGCGCTTTCACATCCAGATTAAAGGGAGTGGTCAAACCCTGAGGACTATTGCCCTTCAAGTATTCCACAGTCAGTTTGGCTGTATATTTACCTTCAGCCGACAGTTTGTCCTGATCGTTAAGCCCGTCCCAAAGAATTTTGGAATCGACTTTGCCGTCTCCCCTAAAGGTTCTCTGAACACCGGCCAGATCGTGAATCATTTCAAGGCGCCATTCCTTAATATCTTCCTGAAGGTTGACATAAAGCTGGAATTCGATGGCATCGCGCTTGTTATCGCCATTAGGTGAAAAACCATCGGAAGCCACAGTAAGGAAAACAGTTGTCTGTCGATTATCTATTTTAATGAAGGGAAGCGTTTTTTCAACAGGGTTACCTGCCAGGTCTTCGCCTTTCACAGTATAGCTGTAAACACCATCGGCCAGTTTATTGCCTTTTTCATCTTTTCCGTCCCAGACCAGATTAGCTGTGGTCCCTTTCCAGAAAAAGCTTTTGACAATTTGCTTTTTGGAATCAAATATTTCACCTTCCCAAAGAGGTTCATAGGAAGATTTCTGGGCGACGATAAGCTGGTCTTTTTGGCCGTCTCCGTCAGGAGAAAACAGCGTGTATTCAGCATCAAGTTCGATGGTCGGATATTGTGTGTCGATCACAAAGGGATTGGTGATGGACACGGGATTGTTGCCGTTTTTAAATAAAACAGTCAGCTGGGCTTTGTATTCACCATCAGCTACAACCAAACCAGCATCATCTTTGCCGTTCCATACAAAATTACCAGGCTCCTTGTTGGTTCCCCTATTAGCGCGCACAGCCTTGCCTGAAGCATTCAGAATTGTGTATTCATAGCGGTCCACACCAGTGGATGATTTCAAATAGGGTGAAATGGTGATCACATCCTTTATGCCATCGTTATTGGGAGAAAAGGCAGACAAATCGGTTGATAAAATCACCGGGGTTTCTTCGGTGTTCAACTGAAAGGCTACTATATCGGACTGACCCGCGTTGCCGGCTTTGTCGGTGCTGAATAATTTGTAATTATAGCTGCCGTCTTCTATCAGGCTTCCTGAATTGTTTCGTCCGTCCCAGACAAAACTGGAATCAGCCTTTCCGCGCCAGGTCATGCTTTTTACAACCTGGTTCCTGGCATTTCTGATTTCACCTGTCCAGAGATCCTCTTCCGAGGTTTCCTGGGATATTTTTACAACATCCTTGTTGCCATCGTTATTGGGTGAGAACACCTTTAAATCCGCGGCAATATCTGCCGTGGGCGCTGTCATGTCAATCACAAAAGAGGGAGTAACCGATTCCGGATTATTGCCGTTTTCATACAATAAAACCAATCGGCCCTGATACTGCCCTTCGGGTAAAATGCTGTTGCTGTCCGATTTTCCGTCAAACTCCACATAAGAGGGGGCCGCGTTTTTTCCCGAAATGGTTCTTTTTACCGTGCCTTGAGAAGAAATTTCAAGGCGCCAGTCAACAATGCCGGTGGTAACCGGGATTTCAAAATTAAAGCGAAGCGAATCCTTTACCCCGTCGCCATTGGGAGAAAAATCGCTTAAACCAAGGCTGACGTTTATCGGTGTAGCCTGGGTATTGATGATGATATTGGCGATCTCACTGCGGCTGGTATTACCCGCGCGGTCGGTGCTGCTGATGGAATAGCTGTAAACACCATCAACCACCATAATGCCTTCATCATTAGTGCCGTCCCAGGCGTATTTTTGAGGCGCACTGTCTGACCAGCTCTGCGTCTTTACCACATTCCCGTTTACATCGCTAACGACCGCTGTCCAAAGGTCTTCGGAAGAACCATTTTGGTCGATTTCCAGCACATCCTTGTTTCCGTCGTTATTGGGAGAAAAAACAAGATAGGCTGATTTACTTTCAATTTCAGGAGCCCTGCTGTCTATATATACTTTTTTAGGGCTGGAAAGGCTTTTGTTGCCATTATCGTCCCAGACTTCCAGCTGATATTCATAAGCCCCGTCGGAAGCCTGTGTGCCCTTATCGGTTTTTCCGTCCCATCGAATGGATTCAGGAATGGTAATTCCCTTTTTAACATAAAGAAGGCGGTCCAGTACATTTTGAACATCCACATTTTCCGGGCGTTCATCCTTGTTTTCAATGGTCTGCACCACCTCTCCCTGGGAATCGGTGATGATCAAACGGTAACCCTTTACATAGCGTTCATCGTTAATATCCAGGGGAAGCACGATGTCATCCTGAACACCGTCCAGGTTGGGCGAAATATAGCTTTCATCAGCCACCTCCATTTTTACCACCGGCGGATTGGTATCGGCCACGCCAAGGGGAATGTTCAAACCAGCGCCAATGGCCCAAACGCCATCATTAACCGGGGCCGCGATGATATTGGTTTTAATTTCACTCTTGTCCCAGCCCTTTTCGGAAATATCAAGGAACTGGATATCCTTACTGATGGGTAAAGTATATTTGACCGCCATTCCAAAGGAATAGAAAGGCCGACTTGTGTCAGCGCCGGCAGCCTGGGCAATATTCAGACCAAGATTCACTGATCCATACAAAAAGAGGGTGTCGAACAAGGAGACTTCGGTGCTTAAGCCCGCCTTGAACTGATTGATTAAACCAGGAAAACTGACCTCCGGAGCGAAACTTACCTTCACCACATCGCTCTTGATCACATGAAAATCCACGCCCATTGAGGGGGTAAAAGCCTGGGGCAGATAGCGATTGTCACCTGTTGATTGATAACCTTTTCCAAGGCCGCGCAATGCAAAGCCCCAGCGGAAATCCTTTAAAAAGGCCAGGTCGCCCAGAATGTGCATAACACCTAGATCCAGGCCAAGTCCCCAATCAAAGGCGCCTTGGGCTCCAAGTTGCCCTTGAATACCCGCTCCCACAAGAAAATTGGGGAAAAGGTCCTTTGAAAAAGAGGCGCTCAAATCGAAGAGAGTCCCTATATTCGTGCCTGGAAAGGCTGAATTCACAAAATGAGCGGAGCTGGAGAACACACCGTATTTGGAGGGCAGGGTTATGCCCGCGTTCAAGCCGAAGCTCCAGGGTGTTGAGCTTAAGCCGAAATCGGAAAGATGGATATAGCTCAGGTCGAGCACGCTGCGCTGTTTCAGGGCAGAGGCTGCCGGATTGATGACATCTCCCACCGGGCTTTCAAAAGAAGTGGTCCGAGTGCCGGTGGCTAAAAATACCGGTGAATATAATTCCTCGGCGCTTTGGGCATTCAAGTGAAAAATCAGGGTGATGAGTAATAACCCAATGAAAAAGAATTTTCGTCGCATATTTGGCTCCTTTTTCCAATAATTTGCTGTATATTCATGGCGATTCGTGATTCCTGGGAATGTGAACCGCTTCATTATTATATTCCATTTCATGACAAAAACCGCTCTGCTCCCTTGGGACCCCGGTTTTATCAAAAGCAAAGGGCAAAAAACAGTATGCCTCGATTGTTTCAGAAACACGAGGGGTGATGTTCAAAAACCATTGCCTCTGTTCCAGCGCCTTTTTTATTCCGGCCGATCACTAGCCCATAAGTTTCAGGACTCATAAAAGGCCGGTTGCCTCTGACAGGCCAAGCGTTAGGGATTGCAGGGGGGCAAGCCTTTTTTTAAAAAAAGGCGCAGCCAACACAAAAGGCGCGATTATTTCGCGTCTTTTGTGGTCGAAGCAAAGCGCAGCCCCGGAAAGCCCGGCCTGCCATGCCCCTGGGCGGCAGGAAACGCCCCCATAAACCTTACTTTCAAAAAATTAACCCATCCCACCCCTAAAGCACCCTCTCTTACAACCTAGACACAGAAAGTGTAAAAAAAAAATATACCAAAGATCATCTTTTTTTGGGCATAATTATTGTAAGTATTAGTTGATTTTATAAAGCATAATCACATTTTCGACAATTTCGCCCGCTACTCATAGATTATTTTGCTTTGTTTCGGCCATTCACTAAAAATTGAGAGGTATTTATGCCAATCCCTGGGTGTACAGCAAATATAGCCCCAATGCCAAAAGCGCACCAGTGATGATTCCAGCGATAATTTCAGGAATGCTGTGGCCTACCATTTCTTCGACATTTTTAAAATTCAGATCCTCCCGTTCTTTCAGAAGGGCATTGATGATTTTTGATTGTTTTTGCACAGTACCCCGTACCCGGTAGGCATCGTAAATAGTGATAACGGCAAAAACGCCGGCTATGGCAAAAAGGGGTGATGAAAAACCGCTGATTAAGCCTATAGAAAGGCTGAGGCTGGTGACAAAGGCGGAATGGGCTGATGGCATGCCTCCGGCAGTTGCCAGGTATTTCGGGTTTATGGCTTTCTCCTTTATACTATAATAGATGAATTTATAAACCTGGCAAAGGACCTGAACCACAAGTGCCACAATGAGAGAGTAATTCAAATCAAAGATATTTTTCATAGCCTCAAATTACACAAAAGCGGCCTTTTATGCCAGTAATATTTTTAAAAATTTGCTGTTTCTAAAGAAAATCGCGTATTCTTATTGGACAAAGAAAACATTTAGAGTTAGAATAACATAAAGGGGAATAAATTAGGTCGGTGACTGGTTCTTTACGGTCATCCTAGTCATAAATTGCATAAAAATGAGTTGAAAAAAAGCAAAAACCCTTACCCCTGGATAAAAAATATAAATGAACCTCGATGTTCAAATTATTAGATCTTGACAATTGGCCATACAACCGAGAACGCGAGATTTGGAGGAAAAAAATGGAGGCACAGCCGGTGGATGACTTTAATGGTGTTGTTAAAAATTTTGAGGATCTGATTCGCAACAACAAAAAGAAACAAGCCTTTGAATATATAGACCAGGCTATTGAAGGCAATCCCGACAACATGGCTCTAAGACGCACCAAAGCTGAAGGTTATATACATATTGGATGGTATCGTGATGCCATTAAAAGTTATACCGAAGCACTGGAACTGGATTCAGAGGATGAATTCTCCCTCAAACGCATCGGAAAATGCTATTTAAAACTCCGCCAGTACAATGAGGCGGAATCTTATTATAATAAGGTCTATCAGAATAATCCCGGCGATCATTATGCACTGGATGGTTTGGGTGATGCTTTTTTGGGCAAGGGCGAGGTTGACAAGGCCATTAGCTTCTGGGATAAGTCCCTGGAAATTGCTCCCAGCAATATTTATATCCTGAACAAGATCGCTGACCAGTACCGCTACCGGGAAGAATGGTTCAAGGCCATTAGTTATTATGAGAGGGCTCATGAAATCGATACCAGAAATCCCTACACTCTTGGTGGTTACGGCGACTGCTTCGCGGCCTTGAACGATCTGGATATGGCCATAGATAAATACACCAAGGCCATCGAGCATAGTCCTAATAATGTTTATATTTTAACTCGTTTGGGTGATGCCTACAAACGAAAACAATGGTGGAATCGCGCTATTGAATACTACCAGAGGGCCCTTTTTAACGATCCCCGCAACACCTTCGCCTTACGAGGTCTGGCCGATACCTACCGCGGCAAGGAATGGTCATGGCAGGCCATAGACACCTGGGTCCGTTTTCTGGAGATTGAGCCGGAAAACACCTATATTCTGAATCGCGTGGGCGACCTTTACCGTCGTGAAGGAAACTGGGACAATGCCCAGGCTTGTTATGAAAAAATCCTTCGCACCAATCCCCATGATAAATACGCCCTAAAAGGGAAATATATTGTTCTGCTCCATTCACAAAGTAAAATCAAGGACAAGCGAAAGGCTTTGGAAAGGCTGCTTAATGAAATTCGCATTCTTACCTATGAGTCCCAGGAAATTCCTGTGGAAACACAGAAAAAGGACATTGAAAAGGCCTTGAATGAGGTGGATCCGAATCTTCTGATTTCCACCTTAAATCAATTAGGCGATGAATACCGCTTGTCCGGTGAATTTGAACGCTCCGTTGAACTTTATAAACAGGTGCTGAATATTGAGCCCAATGAATCTCATGCCATTCAGGGAATTTTAAAACTGCGCTATGTTTATGATGGTATAACTGATGAATTTGATTTCCAGCAGTACCAACATCACCAAAAAGAAAATCACCACGAATACAATGAATTTGATTATGATGAGGAATAAGGAATGGCCGCAAAAACCCATTTTCATGAATTTTTGCAGCTGTTATTATGAGAAAGCGCAGGAAAGATAGGCTGGGATGTCCTCTGCCCTGAGCTCGATTACCAGATAGCTTCCTTGTTTGCCTGATGAGAGCCTGCGAGAGGCAGAGCCGGATTTTATTTGTACCTCCCTGATAGATGGCCCGTAGGGATCGGGAATGTAAATTTTAAGGCTTTTATGCTTTCCCAGGGCCCTGTAGTCCATGGACCCCTCTGTTTTTTCAATAGCCAGTTCCAAAGAATTTTCAGTAAGTTCAGCTTTTATTGCCAGGAGTGAATATTTCTGGTATTCATAAGCATAACCTTCGCCTTCATCTAAATAAACCTGGCCGTAAAGCCTTTTCGCGGGATATAAATTACAGAGTAAATCGCTGGTCAATTGGCTGTTGCTGTTCAGGGCCGGGGCAGATTGAAAGAGGGCTGTGCCGGCCTTTACAAAAAAGGGTGTTCGCCCAAGGGGTGCTTCAGTTGAATGGATAGCCCCTCCTTTAACAAGCTGGCTGGAATAATAATCAAACCAATAGTGACCCCGGGGCAGATAGAGCGCCCTTAGCTTAAGCCCAGGCCCCAACACAGGCGCGACAAGAAGGGAATCGCCCAGCATGAATTCGCTTTCAGCTATTTGCTTTTCATAGGTCATGGGATCTTCGGGGAATTCCATGAACAATGGCCGCATAGGTGGAATGCCGCTAACAGAAGCCTGGTAAAAGGCTGTGTAAAAATGGGGCAAAAGTGAGTAGCGTATTCCAAGGCAATGCTTAAAAGCCTCCAGGGTTTCCTGATCAAAGGACCAGGGTTCCTGAGCTCTGGTCCCTTCACACCTGTGGTTCCTGCAAAAGGGATAAAATCGCCCCAGCTCCATCCAGCGAATGAAAAGCTCTTTTTCAGTGTTTCCGAAAAATCCTCCGATATCCGGCCCCACCATGGCCTGCCCGCTCAGCCCCATGTTCAGCAGCATGGGGACAGACATGCGCAAGTGCTCCCACTGGTTTTTATTATCACCGGTCCAGGTGGCAGCGTATTTTTCCGTGCCAATAAAGGCCGAGCGGCTTAGAATAAAGGGGCGTTTGGCCGGCTCAAGCTTTCGAAGGCCCTCATAAGTGGCTTTGGCCATTAAATGGCCGTAGAGATTATGCAGTTCACTATGGGAAAGTGTGCCTAAAGAGGTTTCATGGAGACACTCAGGGCCCGGAATACGTCGGGGTGAGAAAAGCGATGGCTCATTCATATCAATCCAGAAACCTTCGACCCCCTTGGCAAGATAATCGCTGTAAAGCTCACCCCAAAAAACTGCGCTCTGATGGTTGAAAAAATCCACCAGAGACACACGTCCCGGCCAGACTTCACCGGACAAGGGCCGTCCCTTTTTATCACGGCAAAAAAGGCCTTTTTCCATGGCTTTCTTAAAAATCGGCCATTTTTTATCGCTTTTCAAACCAGGATCGCTGATCACTACAACCCGCACATTGTCCTTTTTCAAGCTTGATATTAATGAAGAAGGATCCTTAAAACGCTCAGGATGCCAGGTAAAGCAGCGGAAATCATCCATGTGACCAATATCAAGATGAACAACATCCAGGGGGATTTCATGCTTTTTAAAATCATCAACAAGCTTCTGAATTTTATCGGCCGACTCCTCTGGTTCCCAACGGGAATGATGATAGCCCATGGTCCAGTATGGGGGCAATGGAGAAAACCCCTTGATTTCTGCAAACTGGCGGCAAAGGCTTTTGAGGTCGGGCCCGGAAAAAACATACAAAGACAAGGGATGGGTCATGACACGATAGGAAAGCTCTCCTTGTTCGGTAAAGAGAAAATCACTGTAAGCAGGGTTGTCAAAATAAAGGCCAAAGACCTGCCCCCTAGAGCTTTGCCCAATGATATAGGGAGCAGCCTGGTACATAGGGTCTTTGCCAGGATCAAGATCACATTCGTCAATATTCCAGATCCGCCAAAAACCGGGATTCTTGAACAGGCTGCCGGTTTTTTCTCCCAGGCCCAGCCATTTTATCGAAGAATCAAATTCCGCCTGAAGCCTTGTCCACAAACCAGAGCGGGAAAAACGGCCCTTGGTCAAAACAGGCCTTCCCAGATGAAGAAGCTGGAACTCACCGTTCTCCTGATCGATTTGAAACACCAACTTTTCATGGGGCGAAAAAAAGGACAGCTTATGGCCTGATTGTTCCTGATTCAAAGCCCTGGATTCAGGGGGTTTTTGCAAAGCCAAGGCTTCAAGCAAAGGAGTCTCCCGCCCCTTGGCTTCAGAGACCACCAGCCGTAAACCCTGATCAACAGAGCAAAGTTTTAACATGGCCTGTCCCCAGCTCTGGCTCCACATTCCTCTCTCCTCAAAACCCTTTTCTGTTGGCTTTAGAGTTATAAAGGCCTTGTATGGTTTAAAAGAATTAAGCTTTTGTGATATATAATAGTAAAATTTGTTTTTTAATTCCTTATAATTCATCAAAGCACTCCCAAAACAGCTGGTCTACGATCAATTTCTATTTTTATCAAAGATGATGACCCTTTTCTAAAAGATAAATTTCTGATATAAAGAAAATATAAACCGGTTATTTTTTTATTTATTAGAGAATATTAAGAATTATGCTTTTGTTGTTCACAAAGCAGATACAATTTCTCATTCATCCGGTTTAATTTGCGCATAAAAAAGCAAATTATATGTTCGTAACAGAACAACGATGATCAAATGTCCTAA
This sequence comes from Spirochaetales bacterium, assembly GCA_016937215.1. Classification (GTDB taxonomy): domain Bacteria; phylum Spirochaetota; class Spirochaetia; order SZUA-6; family JAFGRV01; genus JAFGWI01. Next base: position 17,090 of record JAFGWI010000329.1, read on the forward strand.
TGCTGATCATATCTATGCGGCCTGGTATAAAAAATAGGGGAATTGAAAAATGACCATTAAAGAATATAATCGATTAGTAGAATACCTGATTTCAGACCAGAAAATCCAGCCCCCGGCCAAAGAAAAAAAGAAATTCGAGCAATTTATCAATGCCAACCCCAACAGCATTTATTCCAAGCTCTTTTTTGAATACAGCCAGCTTGAAATCGCGGAAGAGGATGCCAGAGAGTTTTTCAAAAACACCATTCAAAGCAAAGCGCGATTAGAAGATAAACTATCCCAAGAACTGGATTTCCGCGTTGTTTTTCTGGACTATCTGATTCGCAACATCTCCCAAATCCACCAGGCAACAGAACCTCGCATCATCGAAGAGAAGATCTTCATGAACCTGAACAAATTGATACTAAAGGATGAGCTCACTGGTCTTTACAATTACCGCCATTACGAAAAACAGCTCCAAAAGGAATTCGCCCTGGCTCTCCGCCACTCCCACAGCTTTTGCCTTATCATTTTCGACCTGGACGACTTTAAATATTACAACGATACCTATGGCCACGATCAAGGCAATGTCGTGCTTCGCCGGGTCGCCAAAATCATCGGTGAAAATGCAAGGTCCAGCGATATTGTCTGCCGCTACGGCGGCGAGGAATTCGCTCTTATTCTTCCCCAGACCGAAAAAAATGGAGCCCTGGTGCTGGCTGAAAAAATCCGCAAGGCCGTGGCCATGGAAGAATTCGTCGAACAGGTAACCATATCCGGAGGTATTGCCGGCTTTCCCAACGACACCCAGCAAAGAAACCGAACCCTCTTCAGCCTGGCTGACAAAGCCTTGTACAAATCCAAGGAAATGGGCAAAAACCGCATTACCCTATACTCCAAGGAAATAAAAAACTCGGCTGTCAAGGTCTAAAAAGCCTTATCTCCCCCTTTGTGCCAAAAGGCATGATTTACTAAAACCAGGCAAAAAATCTTGATTTTTCTGAGCAAAAAGAATTTAAAATCGATATACTCATTGTGTTATGAGAAAAGATTCAATTAAATCAAGTTATAGTAACAGTGATGACCAGTTGGTTCTCTTTTTTGGCACTCTTGAGCGCGAAATCGCGGGCAGGCTCTTAAACAACAACGATCCTGTTTTAAACGACACCCTGGACATTCTGGGAAAACTGGGAAACCGTATTGCCACTTTTTTTATGCGCATCAGGGAATTGATTCAGCGGAAAACCCAGTCGCGGGAGACCACCTTTGTGGTCGATTATTTTCAGCGGAATTATTCAATTATCAGCGAAAACGCGCGCAGCTCGCAAAAAATCCTGCAATATTCCATGAACCGGCTCGACTGGCTAAAGGATCATTCGGAACGCATTATCGAAAGCATGAAAAACCTTTATGCCAATCTCCTCTCCATTCAGCTTGATTGCGAACAGCTCTATGAGGATTTTTTCAACAAGGCCCTGGAATTTGATTTTGGTCTTAAGGCCTACGATGAGTTTCAGGAAGTACGGCAATTCCTTACCCTGGAAAAAGCCTTTGAGGTGCTGGGGATTGATCAGGAAGCGACCCGTGATGAAATCAAAAACGCCTTCAGGCGCCTGGCGAAAAAACTGCACCCTGATATTAACCCAGAGGCCGATTTAAGGGAATTCATCCTCACTGAAAAGGCTTACAAACTGGCCCTGAACCGAGACACCACCCATAAAACCCTGGCCTAAAACCAAACAAAAAAAGCCTCAAAGCCGAGCAACATTCCGCTTAACGCAAAAATGGTCGCGCGATCATAATGGGGAGTGCATTTACTTGTCTGCTGGGTATATAAAGCCCACTTTCCGCGCCCTGAATTCAAATCTGGATGCGGCAAAGCGGAGTGAGGAATCTTGATTGATATGAAGCGACTGTTTTTACGAACCAAGGCTTTAAACACAACCAGATCCTTCGTCGTTCCTCCTCTGGATGACATAGATTCGCCTGCCCCTGCCCTCATCCTGATCCTAGCAAAGAAAAGTGAAGAATCTCAGTTAAGAGTAAGCCTATCGCTTCTCTGATAAAGTGTTTACTCCGTTGACAGAATGAATAGCATTCAAGAAAAAGTAATTTCTTCGCCCTTTTTCTTTAGAATGTACGCTGATAATTGATAGCATTTTGTATTATGGCCTTGCGCAGCAAGATTCGCGACAAGAATCAGTATTTAAACTCAAACTCCTTATTTCTGAATAAATCCAGGCATATATCCACGGCTTTTTCATCAAAAACGATCCCCTTGTTTTTTTCTATTTCTTCCAGGGCAAAATCAATTCCCAATGATTCACGGTAGGGTCGGTGAGAAGCCATGGCTTCCACCACATCAGCCACTGAAAGCACCCGGGCTTCAATACAGATTTCATCGCCCTTTAAGCCCTGGGGATAACCCTGGCCATTCAATTTTTCATGATGTTGCAGAACGATATCAGCGATGGGCCAGGGAAAATCGATGGGCTTTAAAATGTCATAGGCCACCTGAGGATGGATTTTGATCAGATTAAATTCCAGATCCTTAAGTTTGCCGGGTTTGTTTAAAATCTCGGCAGGAACATAGATTTTACCCAAATCATGAACCAATCCGGCAACACGAATTCCTTCAATTTTTTCCTTATCCAAACCCATTTTATATGCAATGGCCCTGGCCAGGTCAGAGACCCGGCGCTGGTGACCAGCGGTGTAGGGGTCGCGCATTTCAACAGTCAGAGTCATGGTTTGAATGAAACCAGACATGACACGGCGCAGATTGGATAAATTCTCGGACAAACTTTTTTTCTGAGCTTCCAGGGAAGAGGTCTGGTCTTCGACCTTTTGAAACAAAAGGGTTATTTTAAAAACAAGGCTAATCAAGCGTTGAAGCACTGAGTAAAAATTCAATTCAGCATTGGTTTTTTCAAACAAGGCAAAACCAATACGCTTGGGATAGGATATGGCTTCAACAAAATAAACATAGGGGGCATTAGCAGAAAATAGCTCCTTAGGAATGAGCGAGGCCCCATCATAATTGCTGAATCGGGACACATCCAGAACATGATCATTTTTATAGGCCAGATAGAGTTGGCTTGAATAATCACGTTCATCATCTTCATTAACAAAGGTGGCAACAAAAAAGGATTTCATTCCAATTTCCGGTAAAAAATGAACCAATCGTTCCTTTAATTCCTCATGACTCGCCACGGCCATGAGCAATTCTCTTAATTGCCCGGACCAAATATCCTGATTCATTTTTACAGAAAAATCCTGGCTGTAAAAACCCTTAATCCGCTCGCTCAACCATAGGCGAGCCTGATGAAACAAGGCCTCGGCACGCCTTACAGACTCGGGGCTATCCATCACAGACATAACAGCTTTTCGAAAAATCGTGATGAATTCCTGAAGGCACAATTGTGATTCATGGTGCTGCCAAAAATAAAATGATAATTTTGAAAGGGTTTTCAAAAAAATTAAGCCATCTGATTGGTCCAGATTTATGAAAAAGGCCTGAAAGAACTGAGCCCACAAAGGCTCATTAAAAAAATCCCCGATAATCAATTTTTTTGCCAAAACCTCGTTTTTGATCCATTGCTGGATTTTTTCTCTTTGATCCAGAACAAGACCAGGTGAAGGTTGAAAAAAATCAACATTACTCCCCGCTTCCAGGCTTGAAGCAGAAAAACAACCGCAGCTATCGCGAATCACCAGATCGGCTCCTACCAAATACTCATGCTCTAGTTTAAGGCCTTCCATCTTCTTGATTAGTAAATCAACAGCCAATTCACCTTGTAAACCTAGAGATTGCGAAACCGTTGTTAATGGCGACATCAGAAGATCCCCAAAGGGCGCATTATCAAAGCCCGTGACCGCGATATCACCGGGAACATGTATTCCCATCCTGATCAATGCCTCTATAGCTCCGCTGGCCATATAATCGTTAGCACAGACTATGGCATCAATCCAATCCAGACCAATTAAAGAGAACTGTTCAACAGCCGATAATCCATCACTTGTAATAAATTTTCCCGAATAATAATAATAATCAGGATTATAAACCAAATGATTCTCATCCAAACTGCTTTTAAAGATTCTCAACCTCTCATGGGCATCAAAATTTAAAGAAGGACCACCTATAAACGCAAAATTTTTATAGCCGTGATCATGAATCAAATGATTCATGAGTGCTGTAAATCCCGGTCTATTATCAAGTAAAATCGATGTTTGCCCGGGAATTTGCTTGTTCAAATGAATCAGGGGAATAGTTTGAAATACCTTTAAAAATTTCAGATAATTTTCAGAATCCATGGCATAGGACAAGGAAGCTGAGAAAATAATGATTCCCTCAAGAATTTCAGGAGAAATTAATTGATAAATAAAATTACGATTTTGGTTGATACTGCGATCGGGTTTCAGATTCCCGCCTTCATAAACCAGGACATTCAGCCCTTTTTTTTGAGCAGCCTCGAATATGCTGTTTAAAATTTGAGTTTGATAATTATCTTCAAGCCAATCGACAAAAACACCAATTGTTTTGGGACTTTTCGTTGACATATGAGCTGTTTTCGTCTCCTGATTCTAATACAAGCTACTTCAAAGTCTAATTCACCAGGATGAGTTTTGCAAGCAAAGCCTGTCGAAAGGCTTTGGTTTGGCTATGGCCCTCCTCTTTCTATCCGCATTTTTGATGTTATCAGCAACAAACAAGGTAAAACTTGACAAAACCCTTGATTTCTTTTAGTGTGAAATGAATATAAAAAATTTTTAGTTAAAAATTACTTACTTAATTATTTGGTATGGCAGGCAGCATATTGAAGTTAATGTTCTTTTGGTAATTACCGATATTGTAAGGGAGTACGTTAAATGGTTTGGACAACAATTCGGTTATTTATACCTATCCAGGAAGATGAAATTGATACTCTACAGGCAGGCGACCGCCTTCTTGTTAACGGCAGGGTTTTCTCCATGCGCGACAAAGCCTTGCAGCGCATCAGCCATGCTATTGAAAAGGGCGACAAGCTGCCTTTTGATTTCAGAAACGGTTTTTTCTATTATGCCGGCCCGACTCCAGCCCTCGAAGGCGAAGCAAAACACAGACAAAACCATTCCATAGACCCTGAAATCTCTCGAATCATGGAAAGCTTACAAATCAGGGGAATGATTGGTCAGGGGCCTCGTTCACAGTTAATCAAGGATTCCTGCCGGAATTTCAAAAGCCTTTATCTTGAGGCTTTTTTTGGTCAAGGAAGCCATTTAAATCATTATATTTGTTCAAAAGAAATCGCGGCTTTTGGCGAACTGGGAGCTGATGCTGTTTTTGAACTAAAAATCACTGATTTACCTCTCATCATTATCAATGATATTTATGGAAGGGATCTTTACGAAATTGCTAAAAAAGAGGATTCCAAAGCCATCCAAGAGATTCTTCAGGTACTGTCTATCAACAATTCCTATTCAACCGACTAATCAAAATTAAAGGACAAATAATGAAGCCCATAAAAAAGCTAAAAAGCAAATTAACAGAACTTCCCCGCGGCGGTTATTTGGTTGATACACCTCAAGGTTATATTCAATTCGGCTCGCCCCCCGAAACCATCAAAGACACAATGGACCTTCCCGATTCAGTGCCCCAGATTTTTGTTTTGCCCAAACATCTTTTTTCATGGGACAAGGGAATCAGCCTGGCGGAGCTGGAATTCCCGATTTATTATAATTTCTTTTTCAAAAAGAGAAAAACCCATATTATTTGCAGCCGCGAACAGGGTTCCAATCTTCAGAAGGTGCTGCAGGAAGCCATTTTCGGGCCAATCGAGTTGAACCTGGATGATGATTTTCCGCCTTATTCGAATGTAAATGACAGGCCTGATTTACGGGCAGAAATGGATTTTTTCCGCACCTTCTCCTTTGAGGACCTTTTAAGTTTGAATTACTTTGAGAACAATCGTTTCATAAAAGATGATCTTGTAATAGAAATTGATAAAAAAGAAGATTTTCTAGTCAAATACAAAAAGAAAAGCATAGCCAAAGTGCCTGGTGAAATCAAATACACCAGCGCCATCATTATCGGGCAAAGGTTAGCCGAACCCTATAAACCACCTCTTTTCGGTATTACCTGTCTGGGGCCCAGCCACGGCTTTGATCCCACTCAAAATACCTCGGGTTTCATTATCTGGCTGAACCACAGCGGTATCATGATAGATCCTCCTGTAAACTCAACCGAATGGCTGGAAAGTTCCAATGTCAATCCTAAGCTGATTAACAGCATTATTTTAACACACTGCCATGCTGACCACGATGCCGGCACTTTTCAGAAAATTCTGGAAGAAGGCCGGATTACAATTTACACGACCCATAGCATCATGAACAGTTTCCTGCGCAAGTACGCCAGTTTGTCCCATGAGCCCCTTGAATATTTAAAGCAGCTTTTTAATTTCCAGCCGGTCCACATCGGCAAGCCGGTTTTTATCCACGGAGCAAGGTTTACAATGTCCTATATGCTTCATTCCATTCCGACCATGGGTTTTAACGTGGAATTTCAGAACCAGAGCTTTGTTTATTCTTCCGACCATCAGAACAATCCGGAAATCCATAAGGAACTACTGGGGAAAAAAATTATTTCCAAAACACGCTTTGATGAACTATCAGCTTTTCCCTGGAATTCCGATTTGATTTATCATGAATCAGGGGTCCCCCCCTTACACACACCCATAAAATTTCTGAATTCTCTGGATAAAAACATTCAGAACAAAACCATTGTTTATCATATCGCGAAAAAGGATTTTCCGGAAAAAACCAATTTACGACTGGCCCAGTTCGGTATTGAAAACACGATTTACCTGAAAACAAAGCCCCCAAAATTTGAAAAAACCTATCAAATATTAGGTGTTTTAAAACACCTGGATTTTTTTAAGGCCTTTTCCATCGACAAGGTTCAGGACTTTATCATGTTTGTGGAAGAAGAAAAATTCAAAAAAGGCGAGACCATCATCAAAAAGGGAACCAGGGGTGATAAGTTTTACATCATCGCCTCGGGCAATGTGGCTGTGCCCTACGAGAAGCACAAGCAAAAAAAGATTTACGGTATTTATGAATATTTCGGCGAAGTAGCCCTTTTAACCAATCAGACCCGTATGGTTAACCTCATAGCTGAAACCGATGTTACAGCCTATACCATCAGCAAGGACCATTTTTTGAGCTTCATAGCAGGAACTGAATTCGAAGAAACACTTCGTAATCTGATCAATAATCGCGACCGGGAAACCTGGGAGATTTTTTCCAGCTCACCCACTTTTTCACGACTCACCAATTATCAGAAAACCTGGCTGGAATCGGTTCTTCATCCTGTGAAGATTCGGGGCAAAGGCATACTTATCGAGGAAAATGAATTCTTTTCCAATGTGTTCATCATTCGAAAAGGCAAGGTGCTGGTCTCCAAGGCCGGGAAAGACATAACCGTGCTCAAGCGGGGGGACCTCGCGGGCGCGACTTTAAAGTGGGAAAAAAATATTCCCGCCAAGTATACTTTTTATCATAAATCTTCGGTTTTGCTCTACGCCATAAAACGTCGGGATTATGAAAAGTTTATTGAAAAAAACCCTGGCTTACTGATGAAATTCGCCTATAGTTTTGAAACCAATTAAAAAATTGGTATTTGTTTAGCTGGTTGTTATGTTGGGCGTTTCCTGCTTTCATTTCATTACAGCAGGCCAGGCTTTCCATAACTCCGCTTC
>JAFGWI010000330.1 GCA_016937215.1 Spirochaetales bacterium
AATGCGAAGCATTTGTGACCAGAGGCCGGATAGCCCGACCTGCCGGAGGCGGGTAACGTCCAGAAAGCATGTAAGCTAAACAAATACTTTTTAGGCACTCCCGGTTCGCACTGAACTAGGGTTTGGTGTTTATTGGATACGGAATGGGTTGCTTTACTGAACCACCCTGGCCTTGAGTTTTATAATTCTCAAGGCCAAAGTTTCCACTGTTGATGTTAAATCAATGTTGGTTCATGTTTATGTGTCTGCTTTTACAGCTTTATTTGAATGTGCCGCGCGTTTTTTTTCTTCCTCGCTGGCTTGTGACATTTCTTCAACGGATTTTACATGGAGTCGTACAGCGCCTTCATAGCCTTGATTCACGGGAATTCGTGTTCCTTTTTTCCGCGCTTCATTTTGCCGCTCATGTGCTTTTTTTACTTCATCCTGCCATTGGGGCATCCATGGCCCAAGAGCAATCAGCATGTCATCTGTCAGCTGGTCAATTTCGGCTGGTGTGCAAACCGCGCCGGTCAAGGGATCCAGCAGCATGGCCTGGCGAAGCAGCTTGATGTCTGAGGACAAGGCAGCCTCAACTGCCAGTTTTTGAACAAATACCGACTGACTGCAAACCGCCGCGCAACCGGTTGGCAGGGCGCCGATAGGTGGAATGTGTATACCGGTCTTATCAATATAGCCGGGTGCTTCAATTACCGCGTCTTGGGGCAGGTTTGAAATGCAATGGTTGTTCCGCAGGTTAAAGTGACCACGGTAGATTCGACCGGTTTCCAAAGCTTCGATAATGTAAGAACCGTGTTCTTCTCCCCTTTCACTCGGAGTGAATTTTTGGGGAGCCTCGGCCATCCAGTTTGGAAAATCCGATTCAAACCAGTTCCTGCCTTCGGTGCATATTCTCAGATAACCGCCGGTTTCGCCGTTAATCCAGCAGCCTGTATCGATCCAGCCAGGGATTTCTTCAGGGCGCTTTCGGTACCAAGCCAGATATTCGCTTAAATGACCGTTGGATTCAGTGGAATAATAGCCAAAGCGCTTCAGCATATCCAGTCGAACCTTTTCCGAGTGTGAGTACTCGGGATGGGTCATGAAGGCGTCATAAAGCCGGCTGGTCCAGTCTTCACCGCGAAAATTGATTTTCAGATACCATGTTTGATGATTGATGCCCGCGCAAATGTATTTTACTTCGGATTTATGGAAATCATCGTAGCCGGGATCTTCCTTTGATTTTCCCTTGTTGATATAGGTTTTGATGGATTCGGCAATCTGATTATGCCCATGCTGGACACCGTGACAAAGGCCAAGGATATTCACGCCGCCTTGTTCTATAACAGCCCGGGTCATCATGGCCATGGGATTAGCGTAATTCAGTAAAAGGGCATTGGGCTCGGCAAGCTCTCTTATGTCTTTGCAAAAATCAAGAAGGGCGGGAATACCCCTCTGGGCGTAAAAAATACCACCCGCGCACAGAGTGTCGCCCACGCATTGGTCAATACCGTATTGCAGGGGAATGTTGACATCATGGGCAAAGGCCTCAAGGCCGCCGACGCGGACAGTGCAAAAAATGTAGCGCGCGCCTTCAAGGGCTTTTCGGCGGTCTGTGGTTGCCTGAATTTGAATCTTCATACCATTGGATTCAATATCCCGTTGACATAATTGATAAACCATGTCGAGGTTTTTGGAATTGATGTCGGTTAAGGATATTTGTATATCCTGGAATTCGGGAACCGACAGAATGTCCCTGAGAAGGTTGCGCGTAAAGCCGACGCTTCCGGCACCTATAAAAGTGATTTTAAAACTCATATACAACTCCTGGTTTTCGTTTCTAGGTGATTATAGCTGATATTCTTTGGCTCCAACAAGGTGGAAAATAATTAATGGTTGTATTTTCAGATCCCGGCCTCTGAGCAAAGCCTATAGCCGAGGTCTGTCCCCGATATCCGGTCGCTAATGGCGCAGGGATTGGAGCAAGGCGGAACTTTTTTTCAAAAAAGTTCCGCCAACAAAAACACCGCGTTTTTTTAGCGGTGTTTTTGGTCGGAGCGAAAGCGGAGTTGCGGAAAGCCCGTCCCAAAGGGGCGCCCCAAATCAAAAAAATCTGTGCTAAACCTGTTAATGGGCTTTTTTTAGCCGGCTATTGCCCTGCTTTGGTCATTTTGCTATAGTAGCTTTGAGGTGATTGCAAATGGCAAAGGATAAAGTAGCAGTGGTCGATTACAAGGCCGGTAATTTAAAGAGCGTGGAAACAGCACTAGACTATCTGGGGGCTGATTTTCTGGTCACCCATGATCCCGATGCCCTGCGCGGCGCGGCGCGTGTGATTTTTCCCGGTGTCGGAGAAGCCCGGGCCTCCATGGAAGTGCTCCAGGCCTCGGGTTTGGGCCAGGCTATTGTGGATTTTTTTCAAAGCGGACGCCCCTTGATGGGGATATGTCTGGGCACGCAGATCATTTTCGAGCATTCAGAAGAAAGGGACACAGCCTGTCTGGGCCTTGTCAAGGGCAAGGTGCGGCGTTTTCCCGAGTCCGGCGGGTTAAAGATTCCTCAAATCGGCTGGAACCAGGTGGTTCATTCAGATAGCCATCCGGTTTTCAAGGGAATCCCGGAGAATTCCAATTTCTACTTTGTCCATTCCTATTATCCCCAGGCTGATATTCAGGAGCAGGTTATGGCCCGAACGGAATATGGTATTACTTTTTCTTCAGCCGTGGCCCGGGACAATTTGTTTGCCTCGCAGTTTCACCCGGAAAAATCGGGCCGCTGGGGGCTGAAATTGCTCGAGAATTTTCTTGGCTGGAATCCCTGAAAGGCCTAGAGCACCAGGGTTAATTTTAACCCTATGTTTCGATAAAAGGGCGATAACAGGTTTGTGATTGTATGATCATCCTTTAAATCGGGAATGGTCGCCCCAAGGGTATTTTAAATCGCGCAGATTTTACGATAGATGGAGTAAATCGGGAATGGCTGACCCTGAAAAGGAAGGTAAAAATGCTGGCTAAACGTGTTATCGTCTGTCTCGATGTCCGGGACGGAAAAACAACCAAAGGTGTGAAATTCAAAGGAAATGTGGATATAGGCGATCCTGTTGCCATGGCAAAGAAATACTATGACCAGGGTGTGGACGAACTTGTTTTTTATGATATTACCGCCAGCCACGAAAAGCGATCCATCATGATAGAGGTGGTCCGTAATGTGGCCAAAGAGATTTTCATTCCCTTTTCCGTGGGAGGTGGAATCGCCTCGGTAGAGGAAATGCGCGCCGTTCTCCTGGCCGGCGCTGAAAAAATCAGCCTTAATTCCCAGGCTGTAAAAAACCCCAAAATCATCGAACAAGGGGCCAATCTTTTCGGAAACCAATGCATCGTTCTGGGAATGGACGCGGCCAAGGACGAGAGTTCACCCTCGGGCTACAGGGTTTACATTAACGGAGGCCGTGTGGCCACCGAGCTCGATGCCCTTGCCTGGGCCAAACTGGCAGTCAAAATGGGCGCCGGCGAAATCGTGCTCAACTCCATCGATGCTGACGGCACTCAGGACGGCTACGAACTTAACATAACCCGCATGATTTCGGAAAATGTAGGCGTGCCTGTGGTGGCATCGGGTGGGGCAGGCACACCCCAGCATCTGGTGGATGTTCTCACCAAAGGCAAGGCTGACGCGGCTTTGGTGGCTTCCATGACCCACTTCGGCCATTATAGCGTGCCACAAATCAAGGAGTACATGGCACAGCATCATGTGCCGGTCCGCATGGATTATTAAAGAAGCGCCCCTTATTTGACCCGGTAATCCTCGATAGTGACAACACGGGTTCCCGAACCCCCTTGTCCCCCGCTGCCCTGGTATTTTACCAGATAATGGGGCGCCTCGCTGTTGTACCACAAGTAGGTTTTGGGAACCAGGCCGCCAAAAAGGGCCATGGGGCCCGAAAGATTCACCACCAGCTCCAGGCGGTGGCAATTGTATTTTTTCTTGTCGATGGTAATATCTTCTTTTTTGACATATTTGATGCTCATGGAAAAGGATTCATCCTGCTTGTCGCCTTCATCCTCCTCGCCAAAAATCTTGATTTTCAGAGTCGTTGGTTTTTCAAAGGGATAACCCCGTAAAGCAAAAACCAGGGCTGAAAAATCCACCAGCCGGATCTCATCAGAAGACCTGCCGGGTTTTAAAGTTACCTGGCGCTCTTCGCTGATGGAGTGTCCCTGCGCCTCGATTTCGTTGGCAAAATAAAGGGCTTCCATTGTAGCCTTCAGCACCCTGATTTCGGTCGATTTTTTGGGGCTTGTGGTGATGATACGGTAAAATTTCAGGTCATTCTCGGAAATAATCTCGGTTTTATCACTGTAATAATCGATTTGCTTTTCAGCTGCAACCCTGTATCGAATGGTTTCACCCGAAGGAATGAGCGGATCGGTCAGAGGCGATTGAGCAAAGCCTGGTAAAGCCAAAAGCAAAAAAATATATAAAATCATGGTTGCTTTCATAAAAACCTCGTTCCGGAAAAATAAACAATTTCACGATTACAACTATAGCATTTTTATCAGAATAATCAAATTATAAAGCTGGAAATTAGAACTGGCCCTGATAATTTATCAGGAGGGGAAGGCCTTCCCCTCGCTCCGGCTAACCCGGCAGGATTTCGCGGCGTAAATTGCCTTGAACTATAGAAGGGATGTTAAAAAATCGCTGGAAAACCGGTTTTCAAAGAGCCGCCCCTGCCGTGTGGATCCTCCGCTACCCCTTCTTTAGCGGCTCTGGGCTTTTGTCTGCTGAAGCTGTTGCCTCTGCTTGGAAAGGGTGACTGTATCCTTGGATAGGGCTTGTTTTAACCTTTTACATGGCTTTACTCAATACAGAAGCTCTGTTAGCCGTGTACCCTTCTTCCTTTTATTTCATTTGTGAATTATATGAAAAAGCAGTTTGATCATTTTTTCCTCCATGCTGGAAATAAATTTGCGTAAATTCATGACCTTTGGTATATACTACTTTTGTATTATATGATACTATACTATAAAAAGAAACTGGTTTCAGGAGGAAGTATTATGCCAAAAATCGGTACATATTTAGTTGAAAAAAACATTTTAAGCAACAGTCAGGTTAATTCCATTTTAAGAGAAACCAATCGCAAGGGAATTCGAAAGCTATTCGGTCGAATCGCCATTGACAAAGGATTTGCCTCTGAAAGTGCCATTAACAGTGCCTTGCTGGATTTGATGCGTGAAGAAACCTTTGGTCGAAAAAAAAGCTATCAATCCTGAAAATGTCATTTTAAATTCTCAATCAGGGCGAATGCTTAGTCAATTCTATTGATAATGATTTGTCCTGATTGCAGTAAATTATAATCTGCCCAATTTTAAATTAATTTACCAGTCTTTTCACTTTAGTAAATATATATATATCGTATTTGTTTAGCTTAAACAGGAATCACTATTTTTAGCGTTAAGGATTGTAATAATAGCAGAGCTAATTGCAAAAGTCCCGACT
>JAFGWI010000331.1 GCA_016937215.1 Spirochaetales bacterium
AATAGAAAAGGCGATTTTGCAAATCGCAAATTCTTAACTCTAAATAATATAAGAAATTACCTAAATTCACTGCGGAATGTGGGATAATGGATATTAAAACAAAATTAATGTGACCGGGAATTGCTGAATTGGGAACAATCCTTTACAGCTGCATTAATAATGAATTATTTTTAAAACCCTCAGGTTTGAAGATATTTGGCAAAGTAAGATAATTGGGTTATCTTAAATGCTGTGAGCCCATTGGGAAGCAGAATTTTCGATTATGAAGAATAAAATCTGGATGAATCATTAGAAAAGAGAGGGTAAAATATGAATATTAAAAACAGCCTTGTGGAGAATATTAAGCGAATCGCTCAGGTTCCCAGTTTCAGTACCTTTGAGGACAGGCTTCACCCGGTAGTGACCGAATTTATAGGAAATCTGCCCCATTGGAAAGGGAGAATACAAGCAGTGGCTGACAATAATCTGGTGATACATTATCAAGGGCAGAAAAAAGGCCGGCCGCCGGCATTTACGGCCCATCTTGATAAAATAAATCACTGGGGCAGAAAATATCCTCAGACACTGGATTTTGAATTTAAAAACGGTCAGCTTGTAGCCCAGTTGGATGATGCCGCGGGTGTTGGCTTGTTGCTGACATTAGTGGAGAAAGCAGCTGACCTGGAATTGCCCGAGTTTTATCTTTATTTCTCGGAAGTCGAGGAAAACATCTCCTATAAAGTGGACCGAAATCTTCTTCGTGACAAGGGACTGGGGCTTTATTCAGGTATAGGCGCTGATCGGATTTCCCAGAATATCATTTTCAACAAAGAAGAGCCTGCTTATTGCCTTACCGTGGACACGACACCGGTTTTTAAAGGCCAGAGTGGGGTGGCCCTTTATTCGGCTTTTTGGGAAAAAAGCGAATTTTCTCCTTCCGATGAATTGATTCACCTGACCGGCTATATTAGAGATGCCATTCTCAAAGCCTTTCCTTTTGTGCAAAGTTCCAATAATACCAATGACTATATTGATTATGGCCTTTCCTTTAACAGCAAGAACGGCACGGTGCCCAGTCTGGCTCTGGAGCCGGGTATTTTTCCCTATCACCAGAAAATAGAGGGTGTTTATCTCGAGGATCTGGAAAAATGTTTTGATATTTTGGTTTTTTTACTCAAGGAAGTGGAGATTTGATTTAATGAAGTGATGGATTTTCCGGCTTTTGCTTTGGCCTTGGAAATCCTTAGCTTGCCATACAGGTTCAACTTATGCTCAGGTTTTTTGACCATTATGGTGCCTGTGTGTTTATGAAATGCTGTTTTAGTGGGAACTGCATTTTACCCCTCCAATCCTTAAGGCTTTGCAGTTCCATGTTGCTTTATTCGGTGCGGGGTTATCACCTTTCAGATCTTGCTCCTGGAATTCTATTAGGGGCTTGGAAAGCGGGTTTACACTCTGAAAACAGCTGAATTAATCAAAGATTCCCTGAAAAGCCCTTCTCATGGTTACCGGTACCTTAATACCCCCGTAAATGGCATTGTACATGGCCATGGTAACGGTGATTTTTTTTATGTAATTTCTTGTCTCATCATAGGGAATCAATTCCACAAATAGGTCGATAGGGTAAGAAGAAAACTGCTTTTCCCAGTCGCGGACCCGGCTCAGCCCCGCGTTATAGGCAGCCAGGGATTTGGAAAAATCATTCAGCCGGGAATAAAGCTGATTCATATGGTAAATTCCGATATGCAGATTTGTATCAGCATTATATAAATCGTATTCCTTTATTTTCATACGCCTCGCGGTGTCAGCCGCGGTTGCTTCCATTAGCTGAGACAAGCCGATGGCACCGGCAGCAGAGACAATGTCCTTGTCAAAGGCGCTTTCCTCCCTGACCAGGGACAAAAAAAACATCGAATCGACCTGGTATTTTTGGCTGTACTTGGTAATTTCCTCGAGGTAATATTGGGGATAGCTGAAGACTAGTTCCTCTTTTGACAGCTGATAATTCTTTTTTTTGAGCACTTCATTCATGATTCTGATGATTTCTTTATACTGCTTATGCTTTTCCATGAAAGGCAATAAGCTGTAAATAAATTCAGGGTCCAGAGTGTCTATCTCCTTATCAACAAGAGCGTAGCCCTTTTCAAACAAACCAAAATCAAAAAAACCGCTGATGTATTGTTCCCGGCTGGAATATTTTGATGAGGCCTTTGGAATAATTTTTTCTGAACTCATGTTTTGGATGATAAGAGGGTCCTGGTTTTGAAAAGCCTTTGCCAGGAAGCTGTAATAATAGCGTTCAGGCCTTGTGCCCAGAAAATTCAACAAATCGCTATTGGAAATTTTTTGTTTTTCAACATACTTGAGTTGTTGAAGCCGAAAGCTGAGATAGGCCAGTTTTAATTTGCTTTCCAGCGCGCAATATTCCTGAATCTGAGTATAAAGATCGATGATAGCGGCCCATTTTTTTGAATTAAGCAGATAAATGATGTAATTATCGATAACATCGTCAAAATACCAGTCATCTTTCCAGCGGGTTTTAATGGTTTCCAGTTCTTCGGTAAAACGAGAGCGCTCATAATCATAAATCAGATCAAGATAAAACCACATGACCCTGTCTCTTTGGTCGTTGTCTGTGGTTTCCGCGGTGACCCATTGCAGGGGTTTGGCCGCGAGTTTCAGGTTTCTGGCTTTATAAAAACAGCGTCCCGCGTATTCATTGGCGTTGAGTTTATTTTCTTTGTTCAGCTGACCAGCCAACTGAAGCAGGAAATAACCCCCTTCTAGGGCTTGGTTGATGTTAATAAAGGCCAGGCCTATTTCACGAATGAGCGGTGAATTTTCCGGAAGAAGGGGGGCGATGGTGAGTGTGTTTTCCTTGATTAGCGGAATCGCCAGCTTTTCATCCTTGCTGGCAAGAAGGCTGATCGCCCAAAGTAGGGAAAGCTCCTGTTCCGTGAATTGGGATAGCCTGTCCTGTTCCAGGCTGATAAAATCAAAGGCCCTTTGCTGGATATCAGAGACAGGAAATTGAAAAAACAACTGCATAAAATGGCTTTTCCAGTTTTCCTGTTTTAAACGACAGGCTGCTACTGCTTTAAAAAGCATGAGTTCATCATATAGTTTATTCCCTTTATTGTTGTCAGGGAAAAAGGTGTTTATGGCAGAAAGGACTTCGGTGTCTTTCTTTAGCCAATATAGTGATTTAATCAGATTGAATTTGACTTGAGTCGCGATATTAGAAGAAAAAAAGGATTCGAGAAATTTTTCAGCTGTCACACGGGCTTTATCATAATCGTAGTCCTGCAAATAGGATTCGATGAGCAGGTTGCCGGCTTGTTCCTGCCAGGGCGGCTTTTCTTTGGCAAAAGCAATTTCCAGGGCTTGCTGATAGAGTTCCTTATAGCCTTCTTTCTGGAAAATAAGGGCGAAATAATAAGAAGCCCCGGGGCTGAATTGGGGTAACAGTTCCAGCCGTTTTTGATCAAAATTCACGGATTTAATGAAATTGTAATCACCCTTTTCCAAATTGCTCTTAATTTGATCGATAGGTAAATTAAAAAAATCCTTTTGACCGCAACTGCTGATGGCGCCGATTAATAATACACAATATAGAAAGAAATTTTTCATGGTTTTGTATTTTTTCATAGCTGATCAATGTTGTAAACAGGACATTGGTATTTTTTTAATTTTTTGGAATGTCCAGTTTCTGCCCTATGAAAATAATATTCGGGTTTTTGATTTTTGATTTATTCGCTTGATAAATAGACTTCCATTTCCAGGGGTTTTTGTAGGCTGATTGGGCCAGGTCCCAGAGAGTGTCGCCCGGTTTTACGTTGTAACCGTAGCTGCCCAGAATTTCGCTGTTGCTGCTTTTCCCATTGTTTGATTCTGCTTCCTTTGGGATTGATGTTGCGGTGACAGCTGGTGTTTCTGTCGGGGCATCGGTCGGCGCTTCGCTTACTTCGGCTGTGCTTTGTTCAACCGGAATGGCTGTCGCGCTGGCGCTTTGTTCAGTATTGCCGGGAAAGGAGTTTCCCACCAGCCACCAAATGAGAAAAGTAATGCCTGCGATGATGGCGAGGCCGCCTAATATGAATAAAATCATGAGCAGAGGATTGGCTTTGGGTTTATCCACTGTTTTGAAAGGCTCTTTCTGCTGGGTCGGGCTTGTTTTGTCGTATGAATGATCGTCATCATCCTCGTCAAAGAATTCGGTTGTCTGGATATTGTTGTCGATTTCAAAGTCGGGAATGTCGTAGGTAGAATCAGAAGAGAGATTATTCAGGCTTACCTGAAGGCTTTGTTTTTCCTCGGATTTAAGGTTGGATGCAACGGCATGAAGTGTATTATCGGGGTTCAGCCCAAGTACCACTTCAATTTCAGGTTCGCCTTTGAGTTGGGCTTCGATGTTTTCGATAACAAGGCTGCCTATGTATTCAGCATCTTCAATCGAGGCCAGTTTTGACTGGTAAAAGTCGATTTGCATGCTTTCCTGGTTGTCTTTTACAGTTGAAAGAACAAATCGTTTTTTGCCTGTAAAATTTTTTTCCAGTACAGAATAAAATGAGCCATCACCCAGTTTGATGCCAATGGTATAGTCACTCAAAATTCGTCTCCTTGCAGCTATTGCCGCTTTGCCCGGCTAAGCGCCCTTGGTTTCAACCATATTTTAATAGCTATTCCGATTTTGAAGGGATATCGGTTTTTTTTAAAACCATTTGCCTTTACTTGTTTGTCAGAAAAGGCTTTATATTCCCATTCCCTTGTCTTTTCGACGATTGCTCTTAACCCGTTTATTAATCGTAACTCTCTGAAAAACTTTTGTCAATGGAAAATCTCAGGTTAAGATTTATATGCCCTGTGTTTTCTCTGATTCAAAAAATCATCAATTTACCGATTCATTTTTATTTTCGGCGCATTCATCCTAAATTTGAGTACAAATTTTAAGAATTGTGCTTAATTTTATTATGGCAAATAGTTGTTCCAAATAAAAATCATCGTATTTGTTTAGCTTACATGCTTTCTGGACGTTACCCGCCTCCGGCAGGTCGGGCTATCCGGCCTCTGGTCACAAATGCTTCGCATT
>JAFGWI010000332.1 GCA_016937215.1 Spirochaetales bacterium
CCTTCTTCCCAGGCCCATCACCTATACGGGAAAGCTGGTTGCAGGACAAGCCATTAATTTTGACAGCGGCATAACAAACCAGGGAAACCTTGCTTCCGGTGTTTTCAACATCAAATGGTTTTTTAACGGACAAAACCAGGGTTTCTATGGTTCGCACAGCAGCGTGGCTGCCAACACAACCGTGATGAACGGTAATTCCGCTGCCATCTGGACACCCCCTGCCGCGGGCACCTACACCATCGAGTTTGTTGTTGATGTGGACGGCCATGTCGCCGAATCCAATGAAAACAATAACCGCACCAGTATTACCATCAGGGTCAACTAATGGATAGAACGAAAAGAATGCAGGAAGGAATTCAGTTAAGCCACGAGTTTATTTTTTACATAAGGTTTTGACAGCTTTGAACCAATGCAGTAATTGTTGCGCGACCCTAATAAGGAGTATTACAAGTCACCTAGTGGATTCAAAAAAGGGTATAGACAAGTTATTCCTAGGCAACAATTTCGTATTTCGAGCTTGTGCAACAAGCTCTACAAAAAGGCGCCAGAACCCTGGTATCGGAAAAAATGAAACCAGAGAGATGGCGCCTATACTTTAAAGCCAATTCCAAAGGCCCCAAAAAATGGGCTTTTGGAATTGGGAAATTTTCTATTCTAATTCTATTCACCCGAATCAAAAACCGCTTTACCGGTGAGGTATTTGTTCAAATCCACCTGGTCCCGGAATTTCTGAACCTCGGCCTTTTCAAAAGCCAGCTCGGAAAAACTGTAGTAATATTCACCTGCCTGGCCCTCATGAATTTCACCGGATTTCTCCAATGACAGCCGTTTTAATTCCCTGTCAATAAAGCTTTTCTGCCCCTTGGGAGTTTCCTCAGGCGAAATTCCAGCCACAGAAGAAGGATAAACCTGCTCGGGCGAGGAAAGCAGCCTGGAATAAAGGGCCTTGCGAAGATTTTCCTGCTTGACAAGTTCATTGCTTTTTTTACGCTTCTGATTGCGGATAAAGGGAATCAGATAAAAGAGCACGGAAAAAACCAGGGGAACAAAACCAAGACCAACCATGATCACCAAAGCGGGATTTGCCAAAAAGGGCTCGGCATACATGAACAAAATCCGGTAAACAAAATCAAGGGTAATCTCCTGAAACTCACCCAAACTCCCGGCAGTGGGAAACTGGGTCGCGAAATAAAGAAAATAGGAGCCGAAAACCAGATTAAAGCCATTAAAAAAGGTGATCCAGCCATTCTGCTTTTTGTCATTTGC
Organism: Spirochaetales bacterium; assembly: GCA_016937215.1. Classification (GTDB taxonomy): domain Bacteria; phylum Spirochaetota; class Spirochaetia; order SZUA-6; family JAFGRV01; genus JAFGWI01. The sequence goes on from JAFGWI010000332.1 coordinate 1,267, forward strand.
GCTAAAAGGTACTAGACGTTTCTGGGCGCTGACAACAGAGCTTTGGGCCACATCGCCTGAGCTTCTAAGCAGCTCGGGGAAAAAATAAAGCACAGCTCCCTCTTCGGTCACCTCAGGCTGGCCCTCAAACTCCAGCATATAATAGGATAAATCAGCCTGGGCCTGGTCAATATCCTTTCCAGTCAGAATAATGAATTCCTCCAGAGTGATCACACCCTTGTGACGGCGAAGCCAGGAAAGCACTGCTTTTTTCTCCTGTTCCGAATAAGCCGCGTTGGGATCATCTTCACCAAAAACATAGGCAAAAACCGCCTTGTTCAATGGCCGCCCCTTGGGTTTGGGCGCGCGGGCATGGGCATGGGCATGGGCATGGCCAGGCTCCTTGAAAATCTGACGGTAAAACCAGATGCGTGTAAACAGATTAATCACCAGATAAACCAGGCGAAAAACCCCGGACGAAGAAGAACGGCGGTCCTTGTCATTTCCGGCAAAGGAAATAGCGATAGCCGCGGCAATGGCAGCCAGCAGAATCACCACAAAAAGCACAAAATAACCCACCAGCATAACCATGATCCAGATCTTGAACAAAAAGCTGAACACCGCGGCCAAAACCTCGCCAGCCTTCTGCAAAAAACGCCGGAACCTGGGCCCAAACCCCTTGAGCTGGCTCACCATACCTTGAGGAAAATAATAAAGCAGCTCACCCGATTCAGTGGCCTTTAAATGCCCCCGGTACTCATGAAGCACCACTTTAAGGCTTTCCTGCACCTGATAAGTGGGCAACCCCGAAGCAGCCACAAGGTCGGCAACCGTTGCCTCATTACGGTTTTTCTTCAGCACCTTTACCAGTCTGGACTTGGTCTGATTGATATTGAATTTATAAATCTTTTCTTTAACCATGGTTTTCATGAATGAAGCTCCTTATAACCGGCATTATAATAATAGAAGATCATGTGCACAACCGGCAATTTCCCATCCTGGCCATTTTTCCCTTCTCCGGTGAAAAATCATTCTTCCAGAAGCCTTGAAATCCTTTTCCCCTTGCACAAAAACTCCTCAGCCCCAGCCACCCGGCCGCATTTGGTGCAAAGAAATTTACCATCTCCCACCAATTGTAAATAGGCCTTCAAATCCTCATCAAGAATATCTTTTTTCACCACCTTGCACAACTTTACTTTTTTACCCACAAAAACCTCCATTATTCAAATAATAGTAAAAAATCGCTTCTTGGACAAAGAGAATATAGCCAAATAAAAAGTCAAAATTTGATAATGAAAACCATTTCCAACTATTGACTTTCAATCAGCCTTTTATTATACTTTTTATGGTAATGGTTATCATTTTCAATAAAGGAATTTTATGAGACACTGCCATAAATGGGGACAAAAATTTCAGGATTATGGTTTCAGATTAACTGTATCAAGAGAGGCGATTCTTGAGGTACTGTCAAATTCCAACACACATCTGAGTGCTGAGGATATTTATCTGGCTGTTCATTCAGGAAATCCTGCTATCGGATTAACAACAATATATCGCACACTGGAATTGCTGGAACACACGGGAATAGTTTCTAAATTTGAGTTTGGTCATGGACGAGCCAAATATGAGTTAGCGGAAGAATTCAGCAACAAAAAACATCACCATCATCTTATCTGTAAAAAATGCAGAAAAGTAATCGACTATGAAGATTTTATTACAGAAGAAAAGGAATATATCACCAAAGCTGAAATTGGTTTACAAAACAAATACGGATTTGATATTGATAATCATATCATCCATTTTTACGGAATATGTCCAGAGTGCAAAACAGGTTAATTTTTTTTTACATGTTTAGATAAATTACAATTTGCGATAAAGGCGTTAGGGATAGGAGGCATGGCTTGACATTTTTTCAAAAATGGCAAGCCAAAGCGTTTTTTACCGGATTATTTCCGGTAAAAAACCTTCGGAGCGATAGCGAAGTGGCGTATAGCCCGGCCTGAAAGCCCCTGGGCTTATCAGGTAACGCCCAAAAAGCATAGGAGCTAAACAAATACATTTTTTTAATAATATAAATGATAATGGTTTTCAATATCATTCAGGAGGTTTAGAAAATGCCGGGATTTAACGGGACAGGCCCTTTTGGTAAAGGTCCGATGACAGGTAATGGTAAAGGCTTCTGTATTTTAAAAGCCAATAAAGAAAATCCTGAAAACCTTGAAGGGTATGTTGGGGTTCAAGGACATATGTATTCAGGGGCATCAATGCAAGAAAAGGTATCTATTATAGATTCAGATAATTTTAATAAAGGAGGTGGAATTATGCCACGTGGAGATGGGACAGGTCCCGTGGGCTCAGGCCCAATGACAGGAAGAGCAGCTGGCTACTGTTCCGGCAATCTTGTACCTGGTTATATGAATCCTGCTTTGGGTCAAGGGCCTGGAGCTTATGGTTTTGTTGGCAGAGGTCGAGGTTTTTTTGGCCAGGGAAGAAGAAGAGGTCGCGGTATGGGGTTTGGAATAAGGGGAAGAATCCCTCATTCCGGATATTCCTACACGACAAGAGGAATAGCACCATAGGCTGTTCCATATTCTTATTAAGCGATAGGAGGTTATATTATGCCAAGAGGTGATGGAACTGGTCCCAATGCTTTGGGGCCCATGACAGGCCGCGCCGCGGGTTTCTGCGCAGGCAATTCAGTACCGGGTTTTGCTAATCCAATAATTGGACGTGGCGGCTTCGGAGGTGGATTCGGTCGATTTGGTGGTGGAGGTCGTGGCAGAGGATTCAGAAACAGATATTACGCGACTGGATCTGTTGGCTTTGGAGAAGGTGGATATTATCCAAATGTTCCTAATTTTTCACAGGCCTTTACACCAGGACAGGAAGCAGAAGCATTAAAAAATCAGGCAAAGTACATGCAGGAAAACTTGAATGCTTTAAACGAACGAATAAAGGAGTTGGAAAAGTTTGAAGCAGGAAAGGAAAAGCCTCAAAAGTAGGTTCAAATGATCCCCCTGCTTATCTCTGCGAATACAGATAAGCAGGGATCATTATTTTCCTATAACTCAATATTTAACGGTTATATGAAAAATCATATAGCGGTAAAAAGCCCTATCCTATTATCAGAAATGGATGCTGATTTTTTAAAATCTGTTTATTTTAAAATATTCGCGAAAGAAATGGGGCTTGAAGCTGTGATAAATAATCGGAAAAAAATGTTACAAATATGGAGAGGGAAAGGTGTTAATTTTCTTATTCAAAAAAAACTGAGTCCCGATCTAAACAAAGCATAACAATGCAATCAGTAAAGTCTTTACTGATTTATCGAATTAATTACTGAGAGGATAAGCATGTTTCAAAAGGGTGATTTAAGCTTAACAAAAAAACAGTCACTAATTCAAATTTGCAAAAAAAGGAGAATCGCAACATGAAAGTAGCCATAGCAACAGATGGAGATTTTGTATCAGCCCATTTTGGCAGGTGCCCAAGTTTTACCATTGTTGAAATAAATGATGGAGAAATTGTGTCCAGAAAAAGAATTGATAATCCAGGCCATCACCCGGGTTATTTACCCCAATTTCTTCATGAAATGGGCGCCGGATATATTATCGCGGGGGGAATGGGACAAAATGCCCAAATGCTTTTTAATCAGAATGGAATTAAAACAATAATGGGAATCACCGGAAAAGTTGAAGAAATAATTAACCAGATTTGTAATGGGACTCTTCAAGGTGGTGAATCATTGTGCACCCCAGGGGCTGGCAAAGGTTATGGAATTGATAAAACAGAATGCGATCATGGCGAACATATCCATTCATAAATTCAGAACAAGGAGAACAATATGAAAATATGCATTACATCTCAGGGTAACACTCTTGACTCTCAGGCAGATCCGAGATTTGGAAGGTGTCCCTATTTTATCATAATAGATCCGGATACCATGGAGTTTGAAGCCATCAACAATGCCAGCGCCGGTTCAACTGGCGGGGCAGGAATCCAATCCGGACAACTTATCAGTGAAAAAGGCGCTAAGGTTGTATTAACAGGAAATGTAGGCCCAAATGCTTTTCAGACTTTAAACGCCGCAAAGATCGAAATCATCACTGGTATTTCCGGATCAGTAAAGGATGTTATTAAAAAATATAAAAATGGTGAATTGAAGCCTATAGGCAAAGCAACTGTTGATTCACACTTTGGAATGAAAGGAGCTCAGTAATATGCCAAGAGGAGACGGAACTGGCCCCTATGGAGGTGGCGGCAGAGGAACTGGTTTTGGCTCAGGACGCGGAAGGAATCAAGGGGACCGTCCAGGTGCCGGGCCTTCAGGTGTTTGCCTTTGCCCTGCCTGCGGAGAAAAGACAGCTCATAGGCAAGGGGTGCCTTGTTATAACGAAACATGCCCCAAGTGCGGCACAAAAATGATAAGGGAATAACAAGCAGAAGTACTATGAAAGAATTCAAATTCCGCTCCTTACCTCAAAATATCAAAAATACTTTAGGAGAAAATATTTTTTTTAAAGCAGCGTCTTTAATATTCATTACAATCAATCATCTTCAAAGCAGCGATGGTATTCGCAGGCAATGTAAGATTAATTAATATAAAATGATTTTGTCATTTATATAAGGCGGTATTCACTTGGCAAAAATTAAAGCGTTTGAAGAGAATCTAGAACAATATGAAGAATGGTTTGAAAAAAATCCATACGTATACAGGTCTGAAGTTTCAGCTATAAAAAAAGCAATTCCACAAAGCGGTGAAGGAGTTGAAATAGGCGTTGGCAGTGGTCGATTCGCGTCTCCCCTAGATATCAAATACGGAGTAGATCCATCAAGAGAAATGAGAAAAATCGCAAAGGAGAGAGGCATTAAAGTATGTAGTGGCATAGCAGAGGATTTGCCCTATATGGATGATCAATTTGATTTCGCATTAATGGTAACTACCCTCTGCTTTTTGGATGATGTTTATACCGCGTTCAGAGAAGTTCATCGAATTTTAAGACCAAATGGATATTTCATCGTTGGATTCGTAGATGGTGAAAGTTCAATTGGAGAGTTATATCAAAAAAACAAAAATAAAAGTGTTTTTTATAAAGATGCAATTTTTTATTCAGTCTACGATGTTACTTTTTATTTAAAGGAATCTGGATTCACTGATTTTACTTTTTATCAAACACTTTTTAAACCAATGCACCTTGTTACTGAAATAGAACCTGTAAAACAGGGCTACGAAGAGGGTTCATTTATCGTTGTAAAAAGTAAAAAAAAGGGGGTTTGAAAATAGGGCAAAGACAAAAAGAAATACTTGTGTAAAAGAATGGCATCGTGACACCACTAAGGATTTTTCTTGTTCCTAATGGAAGTGTTAAAAAAATTGCATGTGACGGTGTCAAGATTATTTTTTAAGAAAGAAGATTCTATTCCACTGATCATAAAACGCGGTATTTAAATTAGATGTTTTAGGGACTCTTTCAGAAGTGAAGTTTTGAAAGAAAAATTGAAATTCCGGATAGTAAGTTATTTACATGTTGCGAATGCAAGAACTTTTACAATTAGCTCATTTGTTTAGCTAAATCGGATTTTGATTATAGACGCGTTAGGGATAGGAGGTATGCTTGGCCATTTTTTCAAAAATTGCCAAGCAAAGCGTTTTTTGCCTGATTATTTCAGGCAAAAA
>JAFGWI010000333.1 GCA_016937215.1 Spirochaetales bacterium
ATTTCAGCAGATCCACAACACCGCGTAATTCGGTGATGCTCAGGGCTGTGTTTTTCTGGACCATGTAGGCCAGAATTTCTTCTTGTTTTAATGTTCTGGAAAAAATGGTTCGCGCGAAAAATGCTTTTCCATTAACCAGCGGGTTTTGTCTCAGGTAATATTGTATTGACATATTAACCTCCTATAATAATTATTTGGCAAAGATTCGGTGAGGCTGAAAGTTTTTGGATTTTTCAGCGCTCTGTTGACATGGTGGTGTGACTACCAACGGCAGGGTGGCCAGAATGTTTTTGTAGGGGAAAGGATTTTCCGTTCTTTACCGAAGCTTGAAAACAAGGCTTTTATATTTTTTGCTTCTCATATATATAAAGAAATAAATTCCTGAAAAATGAGGTTAAAACAGCCTTTTTTTAAAAAAACATTGTGGCAATGTTGTGGCAACAAAGCTAACGTGTTGTTAGATTTATTATATTGGAGAGCCCTTTGTGTAGATGATTGAAAGCGGCATTTTTTTCATACCATTTTGCAGGAAAAAGACGGCCGTATTTTTTTTAAATTTACAGCCGTAAGTGGTCTTCACTTACGGCCGTAACCAGGGGTAAAAGACGGCCGTAAGTGGCTTGGCTTACGACCGTAAATGGCTTGTACTTACGGCCGTAATTGAATCAAAAAGACGGCCGTAAATTCAGCGAACTTACGGCCGTAAGTTAATCAAGAATGAAGCCCTTTGTTCTGACAGTGTTTTCCCCTAATTGCCGCTTGTATTTTTGGGTCATATTTATTCGATGAGAGTTTCATTAGCTGTAACTTATTCTCTAAAGGCAATTATTCAGGGGGTATATAAAAATACACTCTGATAGTGATGGCAAACACTTGGCTAACCAATCTAGACGTTCGATATCAACTGAGATCCTTCACTCCGCTTCGCTATGTTCAGGATGACAACAGCAATTCTAAATGTGAACCTCTCCAGATCTAAAAAAAAGACTGAGGCTATGAAAATGCCCTTACAATCAGTTACATTTAGAATTGCAACTGTCCATTTGAAAATAAAGCGTAATTCGTACAATTTGTACTCAAATTGAGAATTGCTGGGATGACAGCGATGAAGTTTCTTTATACCTAAATTCATTGCGGAATGTGGGGAGGAAATTAACAATTCTGATTTTACCAAGATACCGAGAGATAAGCGCCAAGCCAGCTCGTCCAGGTAAACAATCCTTGCTTATATAAACATTATTGATTTTGGAATCGACATTTCGTTGCTTTTGGGCCATTATTAATTCACCTCCTGGGTGATTGTTTTGTTTTGGTTAACTTGCTACTCCACAAGGAGGTATTTTTTTCAAGAGGCAATTATCGCTCAATTTAGGTTTCAGTAGATACCAATAGTAACTGCTGATATCCAAAAATTTTTTGCCAGGCTTTTGTACTTACGGTCTTAACTTTCAAACCAAGATTAAGTCTGTTATTCAGTTTTCCGCTTCTTTATCTTTTTTTCGTTTTCATATGCCTGGATCCATTGTTCAACTGAAATCTTTGTGCAAAGTTCGCCAATGAGCTCAAATGGAATATGTTCAATCTTCTTGAATCTTATGCAGCTCTTTCCCATATCCGGTTTTCTTGAATATGAAGTTTCATACTTATCCGTGAACCAATGCATAAGTTTGGGATCAGCATAAATGCCCATATGGTATATGGCAATAAAATTTTTTTGAGAGGCAATATTTATAAAAGGTAAAGGTTGCTGTTTGTTCCCTAAATAGCCCTTAGGATATAATGAAAGAGGAACAACGTAGCCGATCATGCCATAATTCATCTCTTCGGAGAAACCTTTGGGTAAATTGTTTTTCACCCTATCACGAAGTCTGATGATTGCTTCTTTTCTATCTTCAGGCAGACTGGCAATATATTCTTCAACTGTTTTTACTTCAGATTTCATTGTTAGGGCTTCCTTATTCTATAATATTTAAGCTTTCGAGGCTCCTGGAAAACTATGGTTTTCCAGGAATCATTAATATTGCGGATAAGTTCCTTTATTCCCAGCTGGTTAAAAATTAATTTACAGCTGCCTCCTGAAGTCCCGGCCTGTGCCGGGGGGACAAGCCTCCGTCTAACGCCTTGGCAAAAAAATCATGTTACTGTACATTATCATTATAGATTTTTTGGCAACCTGTAACAAATTGGCTAATCAGTTCATAATGGCTAATCATTTTTTGATAGAGCGCTTGCCCATCGATTTTGTTAATTTCCGAGAGCTTAAAACCGTTTGGATCGTTATTTGGTAATTTTAATTGGGACTTCAGCTCATTATAAGCTGTCACAAGGTTTTGATTATTTTCCATAATAACGGGCTTTAAGGCATAACGCCCCAGAGGTTGGGGGAAATAATGGGGGCAGGCGAAGGTGATGCTTACGCTGGTTTTGGTGGATTTGCACAGGCATAAATACAAGGCCCGTTTTAATCCGCCTTTAAATGCCTTGCACATGGCTTCGTCGGGAAACTGAATTTTTAATTGCATGGAGAGTTCTTTTGGGTCACTCATAACTCCCCATTTGAATCCTGTGAGCCACCAGTGTTTTTCCGGTCCGCGGCCCAGTATTTTCTCGCCATTTTTGTGCAGCACAAAACTCATGGTGAGCATTTCCGAGTCTGGAACGCATTTATAAAAAGTGTATTTCCTGTTTTGAATAATGCTGCCCTTAAGTTCAGCGGGGATGGGATAATAATCGGGTATGTTGTTTATCACCTTGTTGACCTGGGCGCCGGGTTCGATGTTATAAACACCGATTTCTCCCCCGGTTTCAATTCCGTACTGACCCTTCCAGAATTCAATCATCCATTTTTTCCCTTTGTAGTCAAAATAAATTGGCTCGCAGTCGATAATGGAGCTGATGGCAACAGCTGCCATTTCATCATATAAAAGCGAATAACCAGCCAGCCGTTGCAGGGGGTTCATTTTTGAATAAATAATATCGTATTTTGGATTATAGAGAAAACCGGCAAAACTCACAACCTTGGCAAATTCACTTTCTGGATTCCATTCAGGCATAATGCCTCCTTTTTTTGTCTTCATGTTTAAATGATGTTATGTGTATAGGGAGTGATTAGCCGGGGGTTGCCCGAGCACTGTAATATTGCGCCTGCTATTGGTTTAAAGAGCGGGTATTTTACATTTGTCTAAGCGCAAAGCAGCTTTAAAAGGTACAGATAGCTTCATTTGCCAGGAAAAGGTCTAAATGTAAAATAACATTTCATAACAGGCTCGGGCCGGGCTCTACGCCACTTCAGCTATCGCTTCCGAAGGTTTTTTCCCGGAAATTTTCCGGGAAAAAACGCTTTGGCAATGCATTTTTGAAAAAATGCATTGCCATGGCTTCGATCCCTAACCTGTTGGTACCAGATCGCAAGAATAGGCTAAACACATACATGCTTTATTATCGACCGGAAAAAGCTCTATGTTATGCTGTTTTTTTTAAAAACGAAAATTTTATGTTTGCATTTTTATTGCTTATCAACTAATAATTACGCATCAAATATTCAAAAGGCGGGGTTATCATGAACATGGAATTCCATTATTATATGATTTATTATCTGGCCCTTAGTGCCGGATACGACGACGAAGAAAGTTATGTTATTGCCAATTCCTCCCAGCTGGTCGACCATAACTGTACGGTTTATACCATCAATGAAGGCAAGCCAGACAGCTACTCAAACTATATTTCACAAACCATGGATATCACCAATCCGGTGAAAAAATTAATGCGGGTCTATCTTTGTTTTCATTTTTTTCCAGGCGATATTGACGCGCCAAGCGCCAACCGGAAAGACGGCAAGCTTCATCTTCTTAATACTACCCCCAACAGCCCCAATGTGGAAAAAATGCTTGATGAGGCCTTGGCAACGGGGAATCTTTACCGCATCGGCATCGCCTTGCATGCTTATGCCGACACCTGGTGCCACCAGAATTTTGTGGGCACCTTTGACCATTACAACACCTATAACGACACCATTCGCAGAATGATTCCGGGCATAGGCCATGCCTGTGCTTTGACTCATCCCGATATGGTAAGCCTTTTATGGGAAGATGACAGGCTGGTGAATTCCCAACGGCTTATTAATAATAACCAGCGCATTCTTGAAGCGGGTTTTCATGTTTTCAGGAAACTCAAGGCCCATAAATCGGCCAAAACTGATGATGGGGTTCAAAAGGATTGGGAACCGATCAAAAACCAGTTGCAGAAAATCATGGGTGGATTAACCATTCATCCCCATGTTTCAGAAAAAGGCGCGAAATCCCGCGTTAAAAAATACAAGGAACTGCTGAAACCCAATAACTTCAGGGAATATAACAGAAATCAATGGTTTGACCAGGCAGTGATCCGCAAGATTCGCTTTATCAAGGACAAGGCCACCAATTTTGGAACCAGAGTGATTTTTCCCGACCGTTATTCCAAAAAACCCGATTTTGAAACCAGTCATTGGTACAGGTTCCAGGAAGGGATAAAGGAGCATCAGGCTGCGTCTCTGAAAATCCTTGACAGCCTGTTTCAACGTATGGAACTGGACAGTCTTTACGATTTTTAAAAGCAGCTACCTTGTTCGTAAGTGGTGCTCATGGCATTTTTGGAAAATAAAGCTGATGATAAAGGACAGCACGCAGCCTGCTCTATGGTTGTGAAATCATAACAAGAGGTAGAATATGAAAAGGAAATGCTTAAAACTATTAATGATCCTGTTTTTTGTCCTGATAATCCTGACAGGATGTGATTTCGCGCAAAAAATTTATTATGGAATATTTCCAACTTCGCCGCCCAATGATCAACCCACGCCTGTTGTTTTGGAACCAGTCAAATATGAAGTGACGGTTCATACAGCAGATGTTCTTTACGCGGGAACCAATGCCGATGTGTTCATTACGATTTACGGCTCTGAAGGTCAATCGGAAAAATTCCAGCTTGATAAACCGGGCTATAATGATTTTGAGAGAAATAATACTGACCTCTACAGTGTGACAACGCCGGATGATCTGGGCAATCTTAGCCATGTCAGAATAGAGCATAATGATAAGGGCATGGCCTCTGGCTGGAAGCTGGATTATGTGAATGTGAGAAACACCAAAACCGATATGGCTTGGTTTTTTCAATGCAAAAGATGGCTCGCGAAGGATGAAGAGGATGGTAAAATCCAGCGGACCATTACTCTGGAAAGCTGCAAATAACAATTTTTATATAATAAAGGAGAATGTTGATGAAAAATAAAATTTTTATGATGTGTTTGCTAATGCTGATGAGCCTCTTTTGTCTCACAGCTTGTTTTGACAAACCCATGGATGTGCTTCAAAACGCCATAAATGAACTGGGGGCCCAGCCTGGAAAATGGAATATGGTGATTCAGAACGCCATAAACAGCCTCGGAAGCATGAGCGATCAGCTTGCCAAGGATATTCTGGGTGAGGTTCAGCTTGTTTATGATAATGCCCTGGGCAACACATTGGTTTCGACTTTTTGTGGAGTCGATTTTATAGGTACTCGCGTGAAGCAAAACCTGGAACAGATTCTGGCAAAATTCAAGAATGTTCCTTATAATGAGGTTATAATGCCCGTTATCTGTAATATCGCGCCTGACTATATCAAGGTTGGCGATACGCGGATTATTCAGTACTATGGTTATGAACTCAATAAATTTCTGCAACAGGGGCAATACACCGTGGATATTGAATATGGAAATCCTAAAAGCATTGTACGCCAGAATGTCGCCACTGTTGCCGTTTCCACCAATTATCAGCTTTCCGTGGATATTCAGGCCTATAATTTCGCTTTTCTCGATTATGCCAGAGGGCCCAAGCTGGTGCTGAAATGGAAAAACAACTCGGTTGAAGGCAAATCCGAGCTTTCCATTCAGGGCGAAGCGCCCACGCCCGCGCCTACACCTGTTTCACCCTGTTCTTTTCAGAGCGCTGTGGATTATGAGGTTACCATTCATACTGCCGATGTCTTCGGAGCAGGGACAAATGCCGATGTTTTTGTGACGCTTTACGGAGAATGCGGTAATTCGTCTGAAACCGAACTGGATAAGCCCGGTTATAATGATTTTGAAAGAAATGATACTGATAGTTATAATGTTGTGGCAAGTATGGACCTGGGAACAATCAGGAGTGTAAAAATACGCCATGATAATTCAGGTAGTGGTTCGGGGTGGAAGCTTGATTATTTAAGAGTAAGAAACACCCGGACCGGACAAAGCTGGAATTTTTCATGTAACCGATGGCTGGCGACAGATGAGGATGACAAGAAAATCTGGCGAATCATGACCGCGACAGGATGTAATTAATACTATTGCCCATGGCAAAAGCCCTGGCATTAGCCATTCCCGGTTACAGTATGCCTGTGTTAATACCGCTTGATATACATAGTAGACTGAAATGTTTTTAATACCGGGAATGCGGGATAAATTGATTATAAAGGCCATTTCCCCTTTTGGTTAAAGAAGCGGCCCTTTGTTAACAAAGGCTTTTGACCCTTCAGGCTCTTTTTAGACCGCAAAAAAAGGAATTCCGCTTCAAGCGTTAGGGACCGGAATGGGGCGAGGGGCTTTTTCAAAAGCCCCGAAGCCGACCCCGCAGCCTGCCCAACTGGCAGGCGAGGAGGCCGGAGCGATAGCGGAGTAATGGAGGGGCCCGGCCCGGAACGTGGGGTCAGAGCCCTTTTGTCAAGCTGCTCTGGCTGTCCGAAAGGGGACAGACCTCCGGGCAACGCCCAGGTTTAAAAATCACTAAAATACCTGTCTTTGTTACGTTTAGCTTCATATATTGTTTTATTAATGAGGCTTGTGTAAAACTGAGCTTTTCCACGCGCCGTAAAAATGGTGGATAAGTTAATTTATTGCCTGATAATACCTTATTGATTTGCGGCTGCCTGCTCGTTGTTAATGTCAGGACTTTTGCAATGAGCTTTGACGGGCAAAAAAAAGAGAAGACCGCGTGAAGAATCAGTTGGTCTTCTCTATAAAACCCTTGGTTATAGCTATTTTAAATATAATGAAAGCCCGCTGGCTTTGCACCCTGCCTTTTGGCATGTTTTGGGTTTGGGAAGATAGAGACCTCTTCTCGCGCTGTCTTTTTTCCGATAGATTATTAAGTGAATGGTATTTAAGGCATAATACCGCGGCCCATGGGTTTCAGGGGCTTGGTTGATGTTGAAAATCCATTCTAAAGGGGCTACCATTGAATAGGATGATGAAATATAAAAAACAACTGCTGCTTGTGTTATTGCTGTTCTTGCTTGGGCCGCTTTTTGGCGCCACCGGTGAATCCCGGCTTTTTGCCGAGGCCGAGAAGATCTACCGCGGCGGGAATTATTCTCTTGCGCTTGAAAGCTACGATCGCTTTATGGAGGATTATCCCCTTTCTGACCTGGTACCAGATGTGCAGTACCGCCGGGCTGTTTGTCTGTTCCGGCTGGGGGAGTATCAGGCTTCCCTTGATGTTTTAAAAAAAATCGGGAGTCGATACCCTTCGACGCGCTATTTGAGCTATGTGAGTTTTTGGGCGGGTTTAAGCTTGTATCATTTGAATGAATATGAGCGGGCCTTGGACAATCTGGAGGCTTTTTTATCCAGGGATTCAGAGGCAGCCATGATGGGCCAGGCTTATTTTTACAAGGGAATGTGTGAGGCCTTGCTTGGTCTGAACCAGGAGGCTGAGGCCAGTTTTCAGCTGATGCTCGAAAAAGGGGCTGAGGATAATCTGAAAACCCAGGCTGATTTATCCCTTCTCTACATTTATTTAAAGACCAACAGGTTTGAGGACCTTTTCAGACTGAGCAAGGGGCTTGAGGCCTATACTCTTTCCAGTGAACAGAATGACAGGCTTCTTTATTACAAGGCTGAGGCTTTCTGGAAATCCGAACAAAAGGACAAGGCTGATGCTTTGTTTCGCCAGCTTTTTGATGCTGACCCGGTTTTGGCTTCTTCGGCTTTACGCCGCAGCTTTGCCTATGCCAAGGAAAAGGAAGATCTGGCTGAAATGGAGGCCCTTTTGCAGCAAGCGGAAATGCGTTTTGCCGCTTCTCCTGAGTACATGAGGGATTTCTGGATTTACAGCGGGGTAGAGCATTTTAAGCAGAAAAACTGGTCTCTGGCTGATTACTTTTTCACTCGTGTGTGGAATCTTCGAAGGGATTCCCTTCCTGCTGCCGCGGCTGTTCTTTATGGTGCTGAGGCCAAGTTGAAATTAAAGCAGACCAATCAGGCGGCGGCTATGTTAAAGGAGTATCTTGATTTGAGCGGCGCTGTGAACGGGCCGGTAATGCTCAGGCTGGCTGATGTTTATTTGATGGATAAGGAATATGACAAGTCCAGGGCCCTTTATGAGGAATATCTTTCTTCAGCCGATATTGTGGATAAAAAGGTTTTTGAAGCTTCCTATTATCTTTCCTATATTGCTTATGCCCAGGGGAATTATTCCCTGGCTCTGAAGCTTTTGACTCAGTCGCTTCAGTCCGGGAATGACCGGGGTAAATACCTTGGAGAGAATTTGAAGCTCCAGATTGTGTTATATAAAAAAACAAAACAGCCGGCAAAGGCCCTGGAATTGCTTCGCCAGTATCTGGCTTTGTTTCCCAAGGATCTTTCCATGGGTGTGGATATGGTGAAGTCCCTTTATGAGGCGGGTGATTACGCCGGGGCTGTGAGTGAAAGCCTCAGGATTTTCGATGCCCGCCGCTCTTTGGCGCAGCAAAGCCCCAGGGATTTTTACACCCTTTGTTATTTTCAGGGGCTCAGCTATGTGGGTTTGAAGGATTACGCCAGGGCAAAAGAGGCCCTTGGCCTTTTTGACGAAGAGGCGGCCCGGCGATATGGGCTTGAGGATCTTGAACCCTATGCCCGCTTTTATGAGGCCTGGTCGCTGCTTCGGAAGCTTGATTATCAGAAAAGCGGCGAGGTTTTTTACAGCCTTTATAACCGTGTGAAAATCCAGGATCTTGGGGAAAAGGCCCTTTATTACGCGGCTTGGTCCTGTTTTTCCGCACGGGATTATCAGAAGGCCTACGAGTATTATGCTGAACTGGCTGACAAGGGGAAGGACAGGGTTCTGGCCCATGAGGCGCGGTTTTTTCAGGCCAAATCCTTGGTGAACCAGAACAAGGATGATCAGGCCATGGCGGTTTACAAGATGATTCTTTCCCAGCGTGAAAAGGGTGATTTCAGCGACGATGCCCTATTTGATTACGCCAATCTCCTGGTAAAGAAGAAGTTTGTAAAAGAACCGGCAAACGAGTTTTTAAAGCTGACCATCGAATATCCAGACAGCCCTTTGGTGGAAGAGGCGCTTTACAGGCGGGCCGAGGTTTTTTTTCTTGGCGCTTTGTACAAGGAGGCCCGGGATGCTTTTTACGACTACCGCGTCAAGTATCCAGGCGGAAAGCTCATGGATTCCGCGCTTTACTGGGGCGGTGAAACAGCCTTTGCTCTTGATGAAAAATTCGGGGCAATTCTTTTGTGGAAAATCATTATCAAGGATTATCCTAAAAGTCCTTTCAGGGCCAATGCCTTGAAAAAGACAGCTGAAATTTATAAGGAAACCGGAGATTATTCTTCGGCCCTGGATCTCTACCAGGATCTGATTTCTGCTTATCCGGTGGAGGCAGCGGCTTTGGACGCTCAGGCCAAGGCTGAAGAGCTTCGTTTTCTGATACAGGGTTTTGGCAAGCGAGAGGCCGAGATATCGGCCCTGGTCAGGCAGAATAGGGGTGTGGCCACCAGTGAAGGGCGCAAAGCCACACTGGATCTGGTTCAGCTCTATCTTTATGATGAAGATTTAAACAAGGCTGATAAGGCCCTGAAGCTGATACAGGATGTTGTATCCCATTCGGAAGATAAAATAAACATGGCTCAGGCCCAGTACTTTCTGGGCGAGTATTATTTTAGAAAAGATGATTATATTAAGGCAGGAAACCAGTTTCTTCAGGCCGCGTTGACCAATCCGGCAAACAGGGACTTGATGGCCCTGTCGCTTTACAAGGCAGCCGAGATGATGAAGCTGGCAAACAAGCCCAATGATGTCAGGGTACTGGTTGATAGGCTTGAAAAGAACTTTCCGGCTTCCCAATGGTTGATCGAAGGTAAAAAGCTGCTGGAGGATTTAAAATAATGAAAGGTAAACTGGCTTTTTTGAGTATTCTGTTTTTGTTTCCCGGCTTTTTGCTCTTGGCTCAGGAGGATCCTGACCTTCCTGTTCTGGTGCTGCCGACCATCGAACTTGAAATTGAAGATTTGAGTGTTGAGCATATTGAGGCTGATTTGCCCGATGAAGCTGTTCTGGTTCCAGCCGAAGGGGAGATTTTTTTGCCCGAGGATATTGATATTGAAGTGCCGGAACCGGACCTATCGCCTATAGTGCTAGATTCTGCTTTGGATTTGCCTGAAATAAACGGCGAATCGGCCTTTGGCGCCGAAGCCGTGGTGGGCGTGGGTAATGTCAATGCTCTGGAAGGAAGGCTTTCCTTTTACAAGCTCGGCGATACGCCCCGCTATCGCTTTGATTTTGAACACAATGCCCTGGATGGTTTTTCTTTTGAAGAACAGGGCCAGGGTTTCAGTTATCGTGAAGATGTGTTAAGCGGTGAAGTGAAGTTTCAGGGTGAGAAAATGGAAAGCGAATTTTCGGGCAGTTTTTCTGATCTGGAACAGGGGCTTCAGGCCCAGGGGCTTTATTATTCCAAAATCAATCGTTTTATTCAGGCAGATTTGAAGATTACCCTGATGCCTTTCACTAGCTGGTTGTTTTACGGACAAGGGGTATTCAATGCCTCCAGTTTTAGTTTAACAGGCGGCCCTTTGCCGGATTTTACGAATCTTGCTTATCCTGTCAGCGAACTCCTTTTTCAGCCTGAAATTGGGGCTGAGCTGCTTCTGGATGACTGGAACCTGGGGCTCTCGCTTCCATACGGATTCAGGTTTCTGCCGGGAAGCAATGGCTATGATCTTCACCGCTTTGCGCCGCGTTTTTGGGTGACTTATCAAAGCCCCGGCTGGGTTAATCTTTCTGCCTCTGTGGGCTATTTTTTAAATCATCGCCTGGATATGCTGGTTCCCTTTGAATTTTCAATCGGGGGTTCGCCTGTTACTGATTTTTCATTCCGCCTTTGGGGCGGCCTGGAAAATCAGCCGATTGATTTTAACAAGCTTTGGAAGGATGAATCCTTAAGCTACGCAGAAATTGACTTGAAAGATAACAAGCGGTGGAACGGAAACCTGATGGCCCAATTTGATTTTTCCCGGGCCCTGCGTTTGGCAGTCACCGCGGGATTGGCTTTTAATTCTTCATTTTATCGATTGTCGGAAATGCAGGATTCTCAAACAGGCTTGTTGAATTACCAGCTTTTTGAAAACACCTTTGATGTAAAATCCGATGTCGCCTTGAGAATGAAATTGAATGATGTGGTATCGGTTAATTTACTCACCGATCTGTTGTTCCTCTTTACAGAACCCCTTTTTGTGGATGCGAATGTGAGCGGTGAAATTATCGCGGCTGATCCAAAGGGCTTCTGGAGCATCGAGAGTTCTCTGGAATTGTCCCTGAATCAGTTTTCCATATACAATTTGCCTGTATGGGATCTATCAGCCTCATGGCGTATTGCTGATAATGTTATCATTACGGGAAGCTGTGAAGATATTCTTTTTCCCTTTCTTGATGTTCCACGGTATAGCATGGAACCATTTGTCGCGCCGGGAATCCGGGGAGTGTTTTCAGCGCAAATTAATTTTTAGAACCAAGTTCTTCCGGATTGAAACCATCTGTGGGCTGAAGAGGCCCATAGGTTTTAAAAATGGCGTCTGATAGCATCAGGGCCTGAATTTGAACCGGGAAATTTTTTAATAAAGGGTGATTCTTGTAATTTTTTGTGTAAATTAAGAATCGCCGTGAGGAGAACCTGCATGATTGATATTCTAATGAAGGGCGGAATTGTGATGCCCTTTATCCTTTTCTGCTCAGTGATTGCCATCGGCATTATTCTGGAGCGCCTATTGTTTTTTCGCCGCATCAAGGTTGATGAGGGAAAACTTATCAGCCGCTTAAAAGGGGCGTTGGAAAAAAAGCATTTTGATGAAGCCCTTTCCATTTGTGATAATAATCCTTCGCCTATAACCAATTTGATGAAGGTCGGAATTGAGCATCGCGCCAATGATCCAAAGGTCCTTCGTGATTCGATTATGGACGCGGCCAACATGGAAATTCCCAAAATGGAGAGAAACCTTTCCGCCTTGGGTACGATTGCCAATATTACCCCTCTTTTGGGTTTGCTCGGGACCATTCTTGGAAATATCGACGCCTTTGGTGTTTTATCCGCTTCCATGGAGTTCGGCGACACCAGCCAGCTGGCCAATGGTATCAGCGAAGCCCTGATTTCTACAGCCGCGGGTATTATTGTTTCCATTCCAGCCATCATTTTTTACAATTATCTGGTAAGCAAGGTGAATCATATTATCATTCGTCTTGAAAACAAGGTGAATGAATTAGTGCTTTTGCTGGGAGGAAGATAAAATGAAATTTCAAAGGAGGCTTTCACCCCGGACCGAAGTGAATCTGGTGCCCATGATCGATGTGGTGTTTCAACTGGTCATTTTTTTTATGGTGGCAACCACCTTGAAGTCCGGCCAGGCCATTCCCCTTGTTCTGCCTGGCTCCAGCAGTTCGGAAACAGTTGTTACCACAAAGCTTATGGTTCAGATAAACTCCGAGGATGAGATTTATTTTAATGACCAGGTGTTTGATATCAATGGGCTTTCAGCGGCACTGCAAAATATTTCAGCCAAAGACAGGGAATTGATCCAGAACATTGTGGTTGAGGGTGACCGTTATGTGTCATACGAACTCATGGTAAAGGTGCTGGATGCCTTAAGAAACAATGGCTTTAAGGGAATCAGCCTGAAAACCAGAAAAGCCGAGGAGTGAAATTGCACCGCAAGGAAAAGAAGCGCGTAATTATTGCATTCATAGTCTCTGTTCTTGCTCATGTTGTTCTTTTAACCGGGTTGGGGCTTTTCATTAGCCTTGCCCCAAAAGAAGACATTCAAAGTACAGGGCCTGTGTTTGTTCAGCTGGAGTCTGATAGGCCTGTGAAGCCGGCAGATGAAAAGAAAATAGAGCCGGAACCGGTAAAAGAGGAAGCTCCTGAAACGGAAGTTAATAAGCCTTTACAGTCTGAAATTGCATCTGTAGAAAGACAAAGGCCGGTGCAAAATATCAATCCCAAGGGGCCGGAAGAAAAACCCCTTGTTGTTGAAGAAAAGGTGGACAGCCCTTCGGCAGTAAAGGAAGATAATCCTGTTATCAGTTATAAAAGCGATGTGAGTGAAAATACCTTGCCCGAAGCCACTGTGGAAAAAGCGACTTCCGCTCCAAAACCGACCGCGACACCGGGCCCCACGGAAACACCCAAGCCGACCGAGGAGTCTGGATTAAAATCGGATTTATTGAGGGATATAGATCTGGTAAATGCCGGGGGATCAGATAATTCTGACACTGATGTTGATTCAACAACATCGAATGCCAATCAACCTAGTCAAAGTTCGATAAGTTATGTGACATCCAAACCAACATTAGTATACGAGGGCCAAAAAGAGAGGACTGTTATATCTGAATCCAAAGTTGTACTTCCCGATTGGGTATATAAACGAGGTTTGTCACTTTTTGTACATTTAACATTTGATTTGACTTATGAAGGGAATTTAATCAATATTGTAGTAGATAAATCATCGGGTTATACTGATGTGGATGAAGCCGTAAAGACAGCTTTACAACATTATTTAATCGAACCCTCAAAACATTCTAAAGATACCATTTCCGGTGTGGTTTCATTCCCCATAACACCAAAATAAGCGCCAAAAAAGCCCCTTAAACCAGCGGTTTCAGGGGCTTTTTGCAGTTGTCATTCCGGCTTCTTAATTCACATTCACAATCACTTTACCCTGGGCATGTCCTTTTCCCAGATAATGAAAGGCTTCGATAATCTCATGGAGTTTGAATTTTTTATCAATCACCACCTTGATTTTCTTTTCCTTGATCAAGCTGATTAAAAATTCCAGATCCTGACCTTTGGGTTGGGTAAAAAGGGCTGTAAATTTTTTACCCTTTTTGGAAGAGAAAAAAGGGCCTTGCATTCTAATCTCGGACATCTGTTTGGGGCTGCCGCCTATGGCCACATAAACACCCTGGTCTGTCAG
The DNA here is from genome assembly GCA_016937215.1 of Spirochaetales bacterium. Taxonomy (GTDB): domain Bacteria; phylum Spirochaetota; class Spirochaetia; order SZUA-6; family JAFGRV01; genus JAFGWI01. The sequence goes on from JAFGWI010000333.1 coordinate 14,231, forward strand.
GCTGTCCCTGTAATCTTTAAGAGGATGATAGCCATTGACACCAAGAATGATGTCATATTTTTTTTCATTCTTGGTAAAATCTTCCTTTTTATAATCAATGGTAAAATCAGCACCCAAATCTTTGGCCAGTTTCTGGTTCTGTGTGGAACAAACAGCTGTTACCTCGGCTTCGAATACTTTAGCCAATTGTATGGCAAAGGTCCCAACCCCTCCTGAAGCCCCGTTGATCAGCACTTTTTTCCCTTTGCTGATATTCCCCTGCTCCCTCAAGGCCTGGAGGGCCGTCACACCGGCCATGGGAACAGCTGCCGCATCATCGAGAGAAACACCCTTTGGCACTTTATGCAGCCGGTTTTCCGGGGCAATGGTGTATTCACATAAGGTACCGTTTCCGCTCATAGCCAGGTCGCCAAATACTGTATCGCCTGGTTTGAATTGAACAACACTGCTCCCAATAGCCTCGACTGTTCCAGCTACATCGGCCCCAAGTATCGGTGTTCTGGGTTTGGTTAATCCGCCGAATAAGCGAACAAAAAAAATGTCAGCTGTCAGCATATGCCAGTCAAAGGCGTTAAGTGAACTCGCGTGAACTTTGATGAGAACTTCATTTTCTTTGGGAAGAGGTTTATCTATTTCAACGAATTGCAGATTTTCCGGAGGGCCATACTTTTTATAAATCACTGCTTTCATAAAATACTCCATAGAAACAATATTTCAAACTGTATTAATACAGCTTGAGATAAAATAGTAACATCGGAAATAAAAGTAAAGTTATGGATTGATTTTTTTTGACAGGCAATGCTTTCCCACGGAAAAACAACAAAAAAAAGGGAGTTTGAAAACAAAACTCCCCAATAAACTAAAAACTATTCAAGAAAATCGCAGCCAACCCATTTTCGAAGCAGCTCGGGAACCTTTACTTTTCCCTCTGCTGTTTGGTGCTGTTCCAGTATGGCCGGGAACAGGCGGCTGGTCGCGATACCTGAAGCATTCAGGGCATGAAGGTATTCGTTTTTGCCAGTTGCTTTGTTTTTGTAGCGTATATTGGCGCGCCGCGGCTGATAATCCTTTGAATTGGAGGCTGAGCTCACTTCTTTATAAACATTCATGCTGGGAATCCACACCTCAACATCGTAGGTCATGGCCATGGAAGCGGAGCAATCCTTTGCGGCCAATTTGGAAACCTGATAATGCAGTTCCAGACCTTTCATCAGTTTTTCAACCTTGCCAATGAGTTCTTCCAGAGCAGACTTTGAATCCTCAGGCTTGGTGTACTGAAACATTTCCACCTTGTTGAACTGGTGGCCGCGGATCATACCGCGCTCTTCGGCCCGGTAACTTCCGGCTTCCTTGCGGTAGCAGGGTGTGTAGGCAAAATATTTTTTCGGAAGATCCTCTTCCTTGAGAATTTCATCGCGGTGGTAATTGATCAGGGCTGTTTCCGCAGTGGGCAGCAAAAAGTGGGTGAATTTGCCCTCATCTTCGGGTTCCAGATGAAACACATCATTTTCGAATTTGGGAAATTGCCCGGCCGCGTAGCCGCATTGGTAATTGAGAATATGAGGCGGCAATACAAATTCGTAACCATCAGCCACATGGGATTCCACAAAATAATTCAAAAGGGCCCATTCCAGCAAGGCGCCCTTGTTCTTGTACAACCAAAAACCATTGCCCCCCATTTTGACACCCCGCTCATAGTCGATGAGGCCAAGAGAAACCGCCAAGTCCACATGGTCCTTGGGCTTAAAGGAAAAATCCGGCTTTGAGCCAAAAACTGAAATCACCTGGTTATTTTCCTTGCCGCCGGCAGGCACACTCTCGTCAGGCAGATTGGGTAAACCATCCAGTTGTTCCTGAATAGCTGTTTTTACCTGGGTTAGTTCCTCATCAAGAGCCTTGATTCTGTCGCCCACACCCTTCATCTCTTCGATCAGCGCGGAAACATCATGGCCCTGTTTTTTCAGCTTCGGGATTTGGGCGGAAACATCGTTTCTTTTGGCCTTTAAAGTATCAGCCTCAAGAATGAGTTTTTTTCGTTTATCGTCAAGTTCAATGACCGGACCCAGATCCACCGAGTCCATTCGTTTTAACAAGGCCTTTGTGACCTCTTCTTTTTTCTCACGAATTAAATTGATGTCTAACATGGCTCAAAAATATCACAAGCTTAAAAAAATGTCAAAGAGGAAGATCTGTGAATCGGATATTTATCCCGGGTAAAAACTTATTGATAGGCCCCAGGAGTAGAGGGGCAATGTCGCTGCTTGTTGCCAGGTTAGTGACATCTATGCATTATTTCTGGAAGATTTTTTTGGGCGTTGCCTGATTAGCCTGGGGCTTTCAGGCCGGGCTATGCGGTACTTCGGCTGTCGCCTTCGAAGCTTATTGGCCGGAAATAGTCCGGCCAATAATGCTTTGGCTTGCCATTTTTGAAAAAATGGCAAGCCCTACCTCCTATCCCTAACGCTTAACATCGTAACGCCTTTTTTGGTAAATCAAATTGCCGTTTTTTTACCGGTTCAACCAGGCCGCGCAGGCTTCGGCTGCCTTTATTCCATCCAGTGCCGCCGACATGATTCCGCCTGCGTACCCGGCCCCTTCGCCGCAGGGAAACAATCCCCTGAGGCTCGATTGATAGTCATCGTCGCGGCTTATCCTTAAAGGCGAAGATGAGCGCGATTCCACGCCGGTCAGGAGGGCGTCACCTTTGGCAAAACCCTTTAGTTTTTTATCAAAAGCCTGAATGCCATCTTTTATGCCTTGTGCTATAAAGCCGGGGAAAAGTGTGTTCAGGTCGGCAAAATGAAGGCGGCCCTTTGCCGCGGCGCTGATCTTGCCAAAAGCCCGGGTCTCTTGTCCATGAAGAAAATCCTCGAGCCGCTGAACAGGCAGGGAATAATCGCTCCCGCCAATAAGAAAAGCCCGGCGTTCCAGATCGCGCTGGAATTCAATGCCATCCATTATATGGCCCTTGTCATAATCCTCGGGATAAACATTCACCAGAATGGCGGCATTGGCATTAAGGCCGGAGCGGTCAAAATAGCTCATGCCATTGGTGACGCACATGTTTTTTTCCGAAGCAGCGTTTACCACATAGCCGCCTGGACACATGCAGAAAGTGTACACCCCGCGGCCTGTCCGGGTTTTTGCTGCCAGCTTGTAATCGCTTGGGGGGAGTTTGTTTTTTGAAATCGCGCTTCCGTACTGGGCCTGGTCGATCAATTTCTGAGGATGCTCTATTCTGAGCCCCACGGAAAAAACCTTTGGAACCATGGCTATGCCGCGTTGATGGAGCCGGAGGTAGGTGTCCCTGGCGCTGTGGCCAATGGCAAGAACAAGGGCCGATGTTTCGATGAAAGTGGAAGAGTTCACTTCAACACCAGTCAGTGAATCTTTCTCAATCTGTAGATCGGTGAGGCAGCTATTGAAGTGGAATTCGCCTCCCAGGGCTTCGATTTTCCGGCGGATATTTTTAACGGCTATTTCAAGATAATCGGTGCCGATATGGGCTTTGTTGCTGATTAATATTTCTTCGGGAGCGCCGGCTTCAACAAAGCTGGTCAGTATTTTCTTTATCCGGCCTTGTTTGTCCTTGACCCCTGTGCTTAGTTTCCCGTCTGAAAAGGTACCCGCGCCGCCTTCGCCAAACTGCATGTTGCTGTTAATATCAAGTTCTCCTGTGTCCCAGAAAAGGGCTATCTTTTTCTTCCGCTCTTCGATCTTGTCGCCCCGTTCCAGAATAATTGGATTAAAACCGTTTTCAGCCAGCACCAGAGCGCTGAACAAACCAGCCGGGCCGGTTCCGACCACAAGCGGCCGTTTGGAAGCCGAAGCCTTCTTTGTTATCGGAAAAACATAGGCTTCTTCCTTGTGTTCAATTATATCCTTCAGACCATCGGGTATTTGTAAAAATCCTTCATTTGCCTGAGTAAGGACATCGGCGCTGTAAACCACATGAACCTCGTTTTTTCGGGCATCAATGGATTTTTTTACAATCTTCACCGATAGGATTTTCAGTTTCAAAGGTTTTAATTTGAGGGCAATGGCTTTTTCAAGGGCCTCTGGCCCATGGTTAAAAGGCAGCTTAATCTGACTGACTCTGTAAGTTTTTTTCTGATCCATCAGGCCATGATAGGGAAAGTTGTTCATTAATGCAAGATGCTATAAGGATTTTAACAAAACCCTTGGCAGGTGGTGAATTACGTTAGAAGCAAAGGCTTTTTGTTTTAGCTGGCCGGAATATGACCGGCTTTAGGGAGCACGCCGCGCGGCAGGGCTTTATATAAAATCAGCCTTTAGGGGGATTATGCCTTTATAATAGTTAAAATAAAATTTTCTTTAATAACATACCAAAGGGTCTATCACCTGACCTTGCTTGGAGCAATAAGGGGTATTACCTTAATAACGTGGGATGGGGAAAGAAAACCTATAAGGAGTTTTTTATGATAAGTATCAGTAGAAGCGAATTTAACAAGGATTTTCAGCGTTTTGTTCTTGAGGTTGAAGAACGAGGAGAAGATTTAATTATCACCGAAGAGGATTTGCCTTTGTTCATTATTCAACCTGCCAATCGTGGGCCTGAAATTGAAGATATTTTCGGAGATGTTCAGGGGCATGTGGTTTACGCTGAATGTCTTGCGCGTTAGGGAAGGTGAATCATGTACATACTCGATACACTACCATTAATATACTGGACACTGGATCCAATAAAATTACCTGAGCCTGTAAAAGAGGTTCTGCTTCGGGCCAAGGATCTGTATATCAGTTCCATTTCGCTTTGGGAAATGGGGATGATGAAGAAAAAGGGCTACCTTGAGCTCCCTTTGGGCATGAGAGAATTTCAGATCCGGCTTGAGAAAACCTCCCGGGTGACTGTTCTGGATGTGGATGAATCCCTTTGTGTGAAGGCTCTGGACCTGGATTTTCGTGGTGATGATATTTGCGACAGGTTGATCATTACTACGGCCATGTTGAATAATCTGACTCTGATCACTCAAGACCAGCAGATCCAGAATTATTATCCAGACCATTTGTGGAAAAACATTGTGAAGCCTGGTGTGTGGAAGCATTTTACACCAGAGCTTACTTTGGTATAATGGAAAAGACTAGCCACTCGCTGGTTTTACTGCCTGGTCATGAGTCTGAAAACAGAATGATTTTGGACCTGTCGTTGGCCTCGCGTTAGGGATTGGAGGCAGGCAAACCTGTTTTTCAAAACAGGTTTGCCAACAGAATGGCTGTGTTTATTTCACAGCCATTCTGTTCGGAGCCGGGAGGCGGAGTGCCGCAAAGCCCGGCCTGATGGAGCGAAGCGGAATCAGGCAACGCCCTGATTATGATTAGCTTTGAAATTTCCTTGTAAATTCAATCGAAATCTTGCTGAATTCTTAAAAAAATCATTTTTTTTACCATTCAATACACAGTTTTTTTGACAAATCATATGGAGCTAGCTTATATTTTACAAATGGACAACTATTATGCTTATTTTTCAAGGGCATTGTGTGCTCTTTTTGAAGAAACCGGTTTGGGTGATTGTCATGAAAAGGGCAGTGGAAAAAAAACTTCATTTGAGGTGATCACCAATATTGGCGTTACTGGTCAGGTAAAGGGTTGCCTTATGATGAAAACCGATTTTAGAACGGCATCGGAGATTTCCAATAGTATGCTTTCGGGGATTGGTCATAGCGAGAATGAGGAAGGGTTCACATCCATGCAAAAGGCGGCGATTACTGAGTTTACCAATCAGTTCGGCGCAAGGGCCATTATGTTTATGTCAGATGACGGGATTGATTGCAATATCACGCCGCCGACAATTATAACCGGCCAGACAGTGGAATCCCAGACTTTTCAAATCACCCAGGCGGTTGAAAAGGAGTTTTCCTCGCCTTTTGGCTCTATATTTCTTTACTTGGGCTTGCAATAAGTAAATAAGCAAAAACCTTCGCTTTTCAAAATACTCCTGTCTGGCTTCTGTTCGGAAGCCCGGTTTTTTTTGGTTTTAGTCTGATATTGTCTTTAGAAAATAAGTTGTTGTAACTATTGCCCTATTTGGTGGCTTTTTATACTATTGCATAACAACAAGGGGCAATTTTAAAAAATCATCTGCTTCTTAAAGGATTTTTTATGGACCAAGACAGAATCATTCAAATCGCTATTCAATTGATAGCTTTTTATATTGCCGGAAGCGTGCATGAATTTTTTCACGCCCTGGCAGCTTACAAGCAAGGGGACAATACCGCGAAATCCATGGGGCGATTGACTCTTAATCCCCTGGCTCACATAGATCCCTTTGGTTCGGTGCTGTTTCCGGTGATCGGGGTTTTTACAGGTCTTCCTGTAATCGGCTGGATGAGGCCTGTACCTACTAATCCTAATAATTATGCTGACCCTTCAAAGGGTGGGGCAGTTACAGCGGCAGCCGGCCCTTTTGCCAATCTTCTGCAGGCTAGTTTGGCCATTGTTCTTTTGAAAGTCGGCTTTTTTTTGTATCTTGCTGTTGGGGGAGTGATTGGAAAATACATTCTCTTTTTTTTCTCAAGCTATTTAAGCATTAATTTGGCTTTAATGGTTTTTAACCTTTTACCAGTCCCGCCTCTGGATGGCGGCTGGATTCTTCGCCATGCTATTCCTGAAAGCCAAAGGCGTTATTTTGATAATATCTACCGTTATGGTTTTATTATTCTCTATGCTTTGGTGTTTTTTAATATTATTGATATTATTTTTGTTCCTGTGAATATCCTTGTTTCTTTTATCAAGGGAATTTATTTAACCACACCTTTGATTGTTCTGGCCTTGCCATTTCTGGGGTTGATGGCTTTGCTGGCCTTTTTCTTCCGGGTTGAATTGAAACTCGTGGCAGAACGATTCGGCCATGGTGCAAGAATGGGGCAGTCAGGGGGTAAGGGAAGTGCTTTGGATTCCTTGGCTTCTGAGAATCGCTCTCTGGCTGAGGTCGGGGCCAGGCTGATTAATAAAATTCATCGGGGTGAAGAATTTGACTTGTCCGATGAAAAACTGATTGTCGCGCTCAAAAGAAAGGCGCGGGGTAAGGAGATAGGGCCATGCTCTAATAATGGCTTTGATCGCGATGCTTTGAATTGCCGCCATTGTTCTTCATACCCTCTTTGTTTGGTTAATGAAATTGAGGATTCCCGGACAAGCCATAGGTAATTTAAGACTTGTGAATAAAGTTCAATGATCAAGTAAAATTCCTGTAATATTGTTCCTGAAATAGTTGACAAGCTTTCTTGGCTTTTGTATTCTAGCCAGCATGAATCCATTAGCTATTGAACTAAATAAAACACTCCAGGGAAGCGTTGCTCTGGATTTGCTCTCAGACTTTGGTAAACGCTTTTTTTTTCCAAAAGGGATTGTGGCGCAAACTGCTGAAGCTGCCCAGCATGCTCACAAATTCAAGGCAACTGTGGGAATGGCCTATGAAAACATGGAGCCCATTCACTTAAAAGAAATTAAAGCCTGTATACCGGATCTTTCTTCGGAAGAAATTTTTTCATACGCGCCTTCAGCAGGCGATGCCGCGCTTAGAAAAGCTTGGCTCGATGAAATGCGAAAAAAGAATCCCTCCCTAAAGGACGCGAGTCTTAGCCTGCCCATTGTTACTACCGGAATTACCAACGGGATTTCTACCATTGCCGATCTTTTTGTGGATAAAGGCGACAAGATTCTGATTCCGGATTTATTTTGGGGTAATTACAGGCTGATTTTTCAGGAATGTAACGGCGGTGTTATTGTAAGCTATCCGTTTTATAATGCCCAAGGCGGGTTGAATATTGACAGCATAAAAAACGCCATCGAAGCACAGCCAAAAAGCGCGAAAACCATTTTGCTTTTCAACTTTCCAAACAATCCCACTGGTTACACGCCTTCAGCCAGCGAAATGGCTCAATTGAAAAAGCTTTTGGTTGACGAAGCTGAATCTGGCCGGAAGTTGCTTGTCCTTTCCGATGATTCATATTTTGGTTTGTTTTTTGAAAAGGAAACAGCAAAGGAATCTCTTTTTGCTTTGCTTTGTGATGCTCATGAAAATATTTTAGCCGTCAAGCTGGACGGTGCCACAAAAGAGGATTTTGTCTGGGGCTTTCGAATCGGTTTTATTACTTATGGAAGCAAGGGGCTCTCGAATGAACAGTATGATGCCTTATTGAAAAAAACAACAGGAGCAATAAGGGCCAATATTTCCAACTCCAACCGGTTGGGACAATCCCTGTTGCTTTATGCCATGAAATCTTCTGATTATGAAAAGAACAAAAACCAAGCCTTTGATATATTGAATAAACGTTATCTCAAGGTAAAAGAAATATTAGCCGCTCATAAGAGTGATTACCTCAAGGTTCTTCCTTTTAACTCAGGTTATTTTATGTGTTTTCGCTGTGAAAAGATTAATGCCGAGGATTTGAGGCTCTATTTATTGTACAAGCGGGGAATCGGGACGATTTCCATTGGCGATGAGTATTTGCGTATAGCCTTTTCCAGTGTGGAATATGATGACCTGGCTGAATTGTATCAGGAAATTTATGATGGAGCCGATGAATTGGCCAAGCAAAAATGATTTTTTCGCTTAACAATCATGATAGTCTGGCAGTCCGAAGGGGCTGCTTTTTTTTTGTACGGCTCGACAGGACGCGAAATCCTGGGTTAGGGTATAGAAATCATTTTCGCGCAAGGATTCACCTATAGTTCTTCCATTCAGTAAAAAAAGGGTCTCGATTCAACGAACCGAGACCCTTCGAAAATAGGAAAAAAAAGAAAAAGTAAAGGAGTATAAACTATACTCCCCCCTTTTGGGGTTACAAATTGACAGATTAGGCATTTTCTATTATTTTGAATGCCTGGTATTTTAGTGTTTCGATTTACTAATCATATTTTTCATCATTTGGTTTTATTTTTAATTTTTCCAAAAGATGTATTTCTTCATTCTTTTTTATACTATTACATAGATAGTATCATAAAAATGACATCTTTATCAAGAAAATATTGCATTTTCCCGAAATAATCTTTCATTTTTATTTCAGTCGTGATTCTTTGCGAGGAGATTCCAGTCGTTTTTTTGGTATATTCTAAAGAATGTGAGTCCTTATTTTAACCAAGTTGAAGGGCTATTTCAGCTGCTTGCCTCTTGGTTTCTTTTAATAAGAGTTGAGTTTCGGTGATTCGATTTCTGTTTGAAATTTGTTTAAAGCTAGCTTTGAAATTTTTATGAATTAATGGTGATAAGGGAGGTTCAGAAGTTTTTTAAGAAGAAAGTCTTTAATGATCTGTTAATGGTGATACAATCGCCCTTGCCAGGTGTTTCTCTGCGTCATTTCCTGCTCAAGGATTTGTAAAAATCTGGCTTTGGGCGGAAAATCCAGTGGCGCGGCCAATTTGGCTGGCAAGGTATCACAGGTAAGGCGCATAATGACGGTTTCGGGCGGAAGGATTTCAAGGGCTGCTATTAGAGTTTCCAGATGCTCTTTCCAGGAGAAAGCCTGGAATTCGCCGGATTTATACATTTCATAGAGAGCTGTGTTTTTAACAATATGAAGATTATGTATTTTGATGCCATGAGGTTTTAATTGTGCAACTCGTTCTACTGTGCTTAGCATGTCTCTCTGGCTTTCATGGGGCAATCCAAAAATCAGATGCACTGTGGTGGGGATGCGGGCATCATCAAGCCAATGATAGGCCTTTAGAAAATCTTCGTAGCTGTGCCCACGTTTGACCAATTCCAAAGTCGCGTTATGACTGGTCTGAAGCCCAAGTTCAACGGATACATCTATCCCCTGGCTTTGGTACGAGGCAATGAGTTCCACTTTTTCAGGGGACAGGCAGTCGGGCCGGGTGGATATGATTAATTCGGCAAAGGAGGCTTGAGCCAGGGCAAAATCATAAATTGCTTTCAGCTCATTTACCGGGGCATGGGTATTTGAAAAAGCTTGAAAGTAGAGCAAAAAAATCTTGGCTTTGTAGCGGGATTTCAAAAAAGCCACTGAACGCCGGATTTGTTCAGCTATATCATCTGTATTTCCTAAATAAGGCGCCCGTGATCCTTCCTCTCCGCAAAATAAGCACCCTGAACTATTTCGGTTCTGGCGATTGGGACAGGAAAACCCCGCGTCCAGGGATACACGATAAGCCTTTACAGGGTATTTTTTTTTCAAATACTCTGAAAATGAATAATAGGGCCTTTCCGAATAATTCAGCATATTTGAATATACCCTATTATGAATAAAACAGCAATTCCCAAAGGGAATCAAATTTTGGTGATTAAGTCGTGAGCATTGTTGCAAGATGGCCGCAGCTAGCACTTGATCACGATTTTTTGGGCTTTGGGGGGACAGACCTCCTGCTTCGGGGGGACAGACCTCCTGCTTTGAGGGACAGACCTCTCGCTTTGAGGGACGGACCTCCGGCTTTGGGGGACGGACCTCCCGCTTTGAGGGACAGACCTCCGGCTTCGGGGGACAGACCTCCGGCTTTGAGGGACAGACCTCCCGCTTTGGGGGACAGACCTCCCGCTTTGGGGGACAGACCTCCCGCTTTGGGGGACAGACCTCCGGCTTCGGGGGACGGACCTCCCGCTTTGGGGGACGGACCTCCCGCTTTGGGGGACGGACCTCTCGCTCTGAGGGACAGACCTCTCGCATCGGGGGACAGACCTCCCGCTTTGAGGGACAGACCTCTCGCATCGGGGGACAGACCTCTCGCATCGGGGGACAGACCTCTCGCTTTGGGGGACGGACCTAAATCTCCGGGGGATACAATCATGGTTGTCTGGACTGTGTATTGCGTATTACGCCTTGTTCAAGCCCCCGGAGCTCTGCCAAACCCATTAAGCGTCCAATGTAGGAATAGCCTGGGTAAAACTCGTTGTTTCTTTTATCACGGTCCAGAAGGAGGCCATGGTCTGGTCGCATGGGAAGATGAATGTCCGTTCGCCCCTGGGTCACACGGCGGCCTTGTTCCTGCAAGAGGATTCTCATGAGTTCGTATAAATCGAGGTCGCCCTTAAGGTGGTAATCCTCGTAAAAAGACCCGTCCGCGCTTCTTTTCAGGTTTCGTAAATGAACAAAATTGATTCGGTGCGCCATTTCCTCGCAAATGGCAGCCAGGTCATTGTGGTATCCGGCTCCCAGGGAACCTGTGCAAAAGGTCAAACCATTGGCTGGTGAATCGTAAAAGTGGATGATGCTTTTTAAATCATCGCTGTTTTTTACGATGCGCGGCAGGCCCAACAAGGGCCGGGGAGGGTCGTCGGGATGGATCACTAGAAAAACACCGGCTTCCTCGGCAACAGGTATAACTTCTTTTAGAAAATCTTTCAGATTTGCTTTTAACTCAGCTTCACCTATGTCTTTATAATTTGCCATGGCTCGTGACAGGCTTTCCAGGGAAAAGGCTTCCAGGCTGCCGGGTAATCCCAGTAGAATGGTTTCAAGAAGTCTGTCCCTTTCAGTCTGCTTTGTTTGCTTAAAAAAGCTTTCTGCCCGGGCTACCACATCCTCCGGATAATCGGTTTCAGCCCCGGCCCTTTTTAGTAGAAAAAGATCAAAAGCTGCGAGGACATGAGGTTCGAAACCCGAAACCTGGGCGCCGTCGTTGTTCTGGATTTGCAAATTGGTGCGCGACCAGTCCAGGACCGGCATGAAATTATAGCATACATAGGAAATGCCTTGGTTTCCAAGGTTCCGTAAACTTTGTTTATAATTGTCGATTAATTCATTGTATCCTGCGCCTTTGTATTTGATTTTTTCATGAACCGGAAGGCTTTCCACCACCGACCATTTTAATCCGGCTGCCTTAATCTGGTCATGACGACGCGTTATTTCCTCTTTGCTCCAGATTTCGCCCTGGGGGATATGATGCAGAGCGGTGACCGCACCAACCGCGCCCGTCTGTTTTACTTCCTGTAGGCTTACCGGGTCTTTGGGCCCGAACCATCGCCAGCATTGTTCAAAACTCATAGATTTTCCTTTATTCCATTGCATGTTGTTGTTTTCAGATTTTTCTGAAAATTGTATGTTTAGCTCTTGTGGGTAACCCGATTCCAATGGGTTAGGGATCGGAGCCATGGCATGGCATTTTTTAAAAAATGCCATGGCAAAGCGTTTTTTTCCGGATAAGTTCCGGAAAAAAACCTTCAGAGGCGATAGCCGGCGTGGCTTAGAGCCCGGCCTGAGCCCCTTCAGGGCTGAGGTAACCTCCATCAGAAAAATGGATTAACAAATAAAAGTTGAATGATAGTATTGCCTGGACGAAAAAAAATCAATGATCAATCGAGTTCTTTATCATTTTAAAATGGCGGTTTTCATTCCCATTCCTTGTAAACAAACCAGTCAAAATCAACGTGGCTGGCGCTGTTTTGCCCGTTGCCGCTTGCGTACATCCCGATATAAGCGCCCACAAAGCCCTGGGCCACATCTGTGCTGAGTATTCGGCCGTCGATGTTTTCTGCCAGGATTTTTTTGGTACCATCGATTATATATTTGAATTGGTAATCCTGACCCCGGGCCTGGATGATCAATTCAACCGGTGTGTGAGCCTGATTTATTTCATTCTTGGCGAGTACTTGGGTTTCTCCCTCAGAGCAGCGGATCAGTTGAAGGACTTTTTTTCCGCTTATAAGTTTCATGGTAAACTCAAAATAGTAGCGGTGGTTTTGGTGCAAAATCAGGCCGGCCGATTCATTTTTACTTTGAGGCTGAAAATCCATGAGGGCGCGGGCCTGGTAATTGATGTACTGAAGCCGCCTTCCCACAAAACTTGGGTTTTTCAGCTCTGATATTATGTCTGGTTTCAGTTTCAGCCTGAGCCATCCCGGCCTTTCAGAGAGGCTATAGAACTTTTCTTTGGGGGTTCGGATAAAATTCCACTCCATAGCTAGGGTGGGAGAATTAAAGTCGTCCTTTTCCGGTACGGGATCAATATGATAATGGCTGAGATCTGGTCTGGGGTAGCTGTTTTCCACTTTTCCTGTTCCCGGGCTTGCCACGGGCCAGCCTTCCTCCCATATTACTGGTACCATGAAGGTTTCGCGGCCAAGGTTGCGGTAATAGCCGCCGAAAATGCGTGAACCCAGAAGCACCATGTACCATTGGCCTTTCGGTGTTTCCACCAGATCCCCATGGCCAACATTCACAACAGGATATTCCCGTCCCAAATGACGGTGGGTCAAGATGGGATTGCCTTGAAAGAATTCATAGGGCCCCTCTATTCGGTGGCTGCGGGTCACGCAGACTGAATGATGATGGGCTGTGCCGCTTTCAGCATAAAGAAGGTAATAATAATCGCTGATTTTGTAAATATGGGGCCCTTCCGGCCAGACCGCGTGGCGTAAGGCTCCGGTCCAGATAACTTTGGATTCTCCTATAAGCTTCATGCTTTGTAAATCGAGCTCCTGAAGCCATATTTCGCATTGGCCGGGATATTCCTTGGCTTGTATTACTTCACGATTGCCGACATAATAGGCCTTGTTCCCTTCAAAATAGAGGGAAGGATCGATCCCTCTGGCATTTTCCAAAATAATGGGGTCAGACCATGGGCCAACAGGGTCTTTGGCGGTTACGATAAAATTAACAGTGGATTTATCGGTGACGTAGGTGGTTATCATGTAAAATCGCCCCTGGTGATAGCGCAATGTGGGCGCAAAGATCCCCTGGGATTGATGTACCTCTGTGATATCCAGCTGGGCGGGACGGTCCAGGATGTGGCCGATTTGTTTCCAGTTCACCAGGTCTCGGCTGTGAAAAATGGGCACTCCCGGGAAGTAGGCAAAACTGGAGGTTACCAGGTAATAGTCGTCACCCACCCGGCAAATCGAAGGGTCGGGATAAAAACCAGGGAGTATGGGATTGTGGTAAACTTCCATTTTTTCTGTGATCAACATTTTTTCTCCTGAAAATCGATTATAGATTTTGTATTTGTGCTGTCAAGGTTTTTCAGGCATGAAATTATCTGCCCTGAAACGCTTTGGCTGACAATTTTTATAAAAATTGTCAGCCAAGGTTTTGGTTCTTAACGTTTGAAACCCGGATGGATTATTAGCTTAACAAGAAAATTGTCAGCAGGGTTTCTTGTTTGTGAGATATACCTGATGTCCTTGTTATTCAACCAGTTTGGCCGCAAAGGGGTTCGGGATTCCCGGCACAAAAAAATCTTCATGGCTTTCGAATTCCTCAATTTTTCCCTGGGGTTCAACCATACCCTCTGGCCAGGGGCGCTTGGCGAATTTTTGAAAATAGAGAAGGCAGGAATCCTTGAACCAGATGGCTTCGCGAAGCTGCATGGCCATAAGGCTCCTGACTTCGTTGAAACGGCTTTCATCAACATAGGGCCCTAGTGTTTCCCACTGCTTAACCATTGATTCCACGCCTTTGACCCCTTCATCGTATTTGTAACAGAGTTCCTCCCAGAGAGTACGGCCTGATTTCATTTTATGATCCCATGATACATGATGAAACCAGAGGAGCAGGCTTTCGGGGCAGCTTTGTTTGTTTCCAAAGATGTCGGACCAGGGCTTGAAATACTGGGCCGCGCCATTACTTCCTGTGACACTTCGGTCAAAACCAAGGCCCGATTCGTCAGCCCTGTGGTAGTAGGGAGAGGTCCAGTCGGCCCTGCCGCCCGTAACCCATGGTCCTGGTCCGTAATGGTGTCCCCGCCCCATGATGTGATGAAGCCCGAGGGGGGTCCGGTAATTTACGGAAATTTCCCGGGATTCCATCATGAGCTGAGCCATTGTCATGACCATGGTAGTGTTATGGCCAAAGGTCATCTTGATCCATTCAAGGGCGATTTCCCGGGAGTCCAGTTGGTGGTCCCAAGCCAGCCTGCCAAAGGCATACCAGTTGGCCTGGGCAAAATGGTGGCCGCACCAGTTGAGGTCTGTCCCCACATTGGCTACAGCTGCCATGCAGGTGAGGCTTTTGTTTTCAAGGCTGCCGTCGATGACTTTACCAACGCTTGAACCTGGACCTTGAGAATAGGTGTCAGCATCCAGGACCTCTTTGAACAGGGGGGCCAGATAGACCAGGTGGGTGGCCAAGCCTAGGTATTCCTGGGTAATCTGGAACTCCATGGCCAGGTTTGTTTTGGGCATGGCGCCGAAAAGGGGGTGAAAGGGTTCCCGGGGTTGAAAATCCACTGGGCCGTTTTTTACCTGAACAATCACGTTTGGTAAAAACTGGCCATCCAGGGGTTTAAATTCGTTATAGGGTTGCTTGGCCCTGTCCTCATCGATTTTATGATCATAAACAAAGGCTCTCCAGATCACAATTCCGCCAAAGGGTTCAAGGCTTTGGGCCAGCATGTTGGCTCCGTCGCTATGGCTTCTATTATAGTCCATTGGCCCG
This sequence comes from Spirochaetales bacterium, assembly GCA_016937215.1. GTDB lineage: Bacteria > Spirochaetota > Spirochaetia > SZUA-6 > JAFGRV01 > JAFGWI01. The sequence continues at coordinate 29,578 of JAFGWI010000333.1, forward strand.
GGTTGGCCTTCGGAATTGGCTTTTACAAGATAGCCGCCAAAGTCAGGTATATAATGGTAAAATTCCTCGGCTTTTTTCTTCCACCAGTCGCGGACACCGGCGTCAAGGGGGTCGTTGGTTTTCAGGCCTCCGATTTCCATGGGGCCGCTGAAACGGATGGATAAAAAGATTTTAATTCCGTAAGCACGGAAAAAATCCGCCAGAGCTTTGAGTTTGATGATATATTTTGTTGTCAGGCTGATGGGGTTGGCGTTGACATTATTAATGGTGATGACATTGATGCCTAATGAGGCCTGGGCTCTTGCGTAATCTTCGTAGCGGGGATGAAGATAGCCCGGCAGGCGATGCCAGTCGAAAATGGAAGCCCCGGCATAGCCACGTTCTATGCTTAGATCCAGATTATCCCAGTGATTGAGCATGCGAAGGGCTGTTTTAGGCATGCTGACCACATTTAATTGGTCCAGGGGTTCGTGAGTCTGGACGAGGCGGAGGAAATGAAAGACTCCATATAAAAGCGCTATTGAAGATTGTCCGGCAATCACCAGTATTTTTCGTCCCTGATAATCGAGGTTTTTTATGGCAAAGGCCTGGGACAGCAAATTTCCTTTTTCAGACCATTCAATCTGCCCTGAGATTTCGTCAGGAAGATCTGAAACCCTGCCGACGACCAGTGATGCCTTGGATAAATCCTCGGTAAAAGACAAGTCAGCGCTGAAGAAGCCATGATAAGCGATTTTTAGTTCTTTTACCGCGATAGCCACGGTCTCATTCTGGGACATTGTGCAAAGCTTGCCTATTAATCCCTGATATCTCAAAGCTAAGTTATTGTCGCTGATCGGCCGGTAGCGCATCCAAAGATCATAGCCATATTCACGATTGTACATATATCCCTCCTGTTTTGCATTGTCCAGGGTTTGAACCCAAGCTGCAAATAGATACAAATAATTGGGTTTAGTGTTATCCTTTTGTCATAGGCATTTTATGCTAGCAGCTATTATAAACCCATTATCTGAAAATAAATTGATTTTTTTTGATTTTTACTAAAATCCAGTAAAAGCCCAGTTTTGCAAGAGTTTCAACTATAATTAATTTGGCTTAGTCCATCAACTAAAAAAATAATACTTCCCACATTCCCGAGTGAATTTTGGTAATTTCTTATATTATTTAGAATTGAGGCTCTTGCAAAACAAAGGTTTTGCAAGAATCGTTATAGGTGTGTATAAGTTTTCATGTTATCGGATAATTAGTTATTATTTTTCAGCTAGCGCCGAATGGCAAATGTCAGGACTTTTACAATTTGCTTTGTTAAGAAATCGCGATTTGCAAAATTGTCTTTTCTGTAAATAAGAGATCACAATGTTAATGCGAAAAGTGGGGTGCTTGTTTAGCTAAATTGGATTTTGATTATTGACGCGTTATTGACGCGTTAGGGATAGGAGGTATGCTTGGCCATTTTTTCAAAAATTGCCAAGCAAAGCGTTTTTTGCCTGATTATTTCAGGCAAAAA
>JAFGWI010000334.1 GCA_016937215.1 Spirochaetales bacterium
TGATTGCCCAGGGGCTTATCAGGCCGGGCTATCCGGCACTTCGCTGTCGCTCCGAAGGTTTTCTGCCGGAAATTATCCGGCAGAAAAAGCTTTGGCTTACTATTTTTGAAAAAATAGTAAGCCATGCCTCCTATCCCTAACGCATTTAAAGCCAGATTATGATTTAGCTAAACAAGTACCTTTATTCTTGGCTCATCTTGTTTCTTCTATAATAAAAAAACTATTACCCGGATATAAAGTTTTTCTGTTTTTATTGTTTACTTCTTCACAGAGGTTACCAGAAAAGTTAGCAGCAATTCCGGATTGTCTGTTTGATTCTGGTACCACTCATAATTGGGGCGTGTGTGGTCTTGTTTCCAACCACTGTTAGGTAACCAGTTCTCTATCCATTGATCCCATACTGGTCCTATTTCCTCGCTGGAACCATAGTGCACCGTAACAGCATATAATCCGGCGGGAATAGTTAATGCTTTGATGTTCTCAATAGGCGGCAGTTTTTCGTTGGTGACAAAACCCCCGTAGGCCCTTTTTTGGGTTTGTGGAATGCCGGGGTTTTGATCGGGAAAAACCGACATAAATTCCTTTATTATGCCATAGAGATTTTTCTCGGATAGTTGTTTGTGAAGTTTCTCCCAGATTTTTGGCAATTGCCAGAAATCTCCTGTACATTCATAGCCGTAGAATTTCTTTTCCGGAAATTCAATAATTTTTGTTTTCATACATTCAAATTCTCCATTAAGATAAAACCAAGTTTTGTTTTCATTGTTTTTCAAATAATGAAAATTGTTCCAGGAACTGATCAAGGGATGCCAGGATTTTTGTTTGCGCAACTGGCTGGGGCTTAGGCCCATGGATTTTTTTATTGCTTTTGATAGCATTTCTGAATTGGAATAGCCGCATTCAATGGCTATTTCGGTAATGCTCTTTGTGCTATCGCGAATCATAACCATGGATTTTTCGAGCCGTATTCGTGACAGGCAGGTCTTTAAGGTTTCTCCTGTGAATTTTTTAAACTGCTTGTGAAAATGAAAAGGTGATGAGGCCAGAGTTTTTGCTGTTTCATGAAAGTTTGCAGGAGAATCGAGATTATCCAATAGCATTATCAGCGCTTTTTCAATCTTTATTTGCCAGTCATTTTTTGTGTCATTTCTCATGATTTAATTATAACGATTATATAAAGTTGTGCATGTCAAATCTTGCTGTTTTAAATCGACAATGCTTTTCTGTTATTCAATTACGAGTATCAACAAGTTTTTATGTATTCCATGACAATACAAATCGGGCAATAGCCCTGATTTTTGATAACCTCTTTGTAAATAAAAATTTTTGGCAGTTTTATTAATTTCCGCTACTGAACATCAAAAGTTATCATGATTGTCACATCCTTTAACCTGATAGGTATTGTAGATAATCCTGTTGACAGTTGTATGATTTTGGTTTGAGTGAATATTTTCAGCTTTCTGGTTCTCAAAGCTTTTGGGTGGATTCTGATTAAGCTGAAATGCCCTTATATATTAATAAACTGTGAAAAAAATCTCAAAATTTTAAAAAAAAATACCAAATTCATTAAAGCCTTTAAAAAAGTCTCCGATAAATTTAATAAGAAGGTGAATTTATGAAAATAGATAATAATATAACCTTGGCATTACAAAAGTATGAGATGCCTCAACAGGCAGCGAATCCCTTTCAGGTAGAAGATAGCGCGGTTTCAAAGGCTGTAAAACAGATGATGGCGGAAAATCCTGTTTTAATGGATACCATTGAAATCAAATCAATATTATATCTTGGCATTAAGGGGCCTATAAATCTTGAATCTGTTGAAGGCCAAAGCATAGATACTTTCGCGTGACTATGATATAATCCCATCCTGTGAAAGCAATTCCTTTAATAATCATTTTATTATTATGTCCCCTCTGGCTTGTCGCCCAAAAAATTGATATGGACAATGTGGAGGCTGAATTTAATTTTCGCCTGGGCCTCCGATCCTATCATATGGGGAATTATAACAGCGCGATTCTTTATTTTGAAAAAGCCCTGAGCTTTAAGCCGGAGATTGCTCTGCAGCGTTACTGGCTTGCTCAGGCCCTTTACAAGTCGGGCTTTGAAGAAGCAGCCATGACTGAATGGCGGGCTTTGCTGGAAATTGATCCTTCCCAGGAGCTCCTTGATTCAAAACTCCAGTTTCTTGCAATGCGCCGCGGTGGGCAGTCTGATGAACAGAACCAGCGGCTGGTCGTTGTGCGTGAGCTGGATGGCAAGGAGAGTGATTTTTATCATTTTTTAAGGCCCAGCTCCATTCGTGCCGTGGACAGGGGCCTGTTTTATTTAACAGCCTGGGGAAGCAATGAGGTTATACGCTTGGATATTAATTATTCGGTAATGGATGTTTTTCGGGGCGGAATAACCGGCTTTGATCATCCCTTTGATGTGGTTGAAACCCCCAAGGGCGATATTTTCATCTCCGAGTTCCGGGGCGACCTGATTTCAAAATGCTCGAATGATGGTGTTCGAACAAAAACCTTTGGCACAAAAGGCACTGGCCCGGGGCAGCTTATTGGCCCCAAATTCATGGCTTTTGATCCAAAGGGCTACCTTTATGTTTCTGATTATGGTAATAGAAGGGTGAATAAATATGACGAGGATGGGGCTTTTATTCTGTCTATGGGCGGCTCCGGTGCCCATGGTTTTTCATTTAAAGCTCCTTCGGGTATTGTTGTCACCGAAAACCAGGTTATAGTGGCTGATTCAGCCAAAAAGCTGATCGCCTTTTTTGATAAATCGGGTAATTTTTTGAAATCCATGGGGGAAGGTACTCTGTGGGGGCCTGAGGGCATGAGCTTTGTCAGGGATGATCGCGTGTTGGTCACTGACTCAGCCCCCTTTGGTGAAAAGACACGTATTCTGGAGTTAAGGTGGGAAAAGGAATCCTTTGAAGTGTTATCAGACCTCACTGATAAATCGGCTCGCCTGTTGAATTCCTGTTACGGCCCTAATGGTAATCTTTATTCAGTTGATTTTGATAAAAGCCGGCTTTTATTTCTTTCCAATACAACTGGGCTTTATTCCGGTATATTTGTTGAAATTGAGAGGATTGATGCTTCGGCATTTCCCCAGATTTATCTCGATGTTGTGGCTGAGGATCCCCTTGGCAATCCTCTTGTGGGTTTGAAGGCCGAGAATTTTCGTGTTCGTGAATTTAATCATAGTGTGGCTGATTTTACCTTTTTTGAACCACCTGCTTTGGGGAGTGCCATGGAATTGGCTGTGGTGGTGGAAAAATCGGAAGCCTTGGGGAAAAGGTTTGGAAACCTGGACGAGGCGCTTGTCGCTTTAGTTAGTCAGAAAAAAGCTGATGACCGTATTGTCCTGATTGAAGCTGGTGAGACACCTTCGATTCTGGCTCAGAGTAATCAGGGGCTTATAAAAAATCCCGGTAATTTATTGAAAAATCCGTCAAAAAATACTTTTTACTTTGACAGGGCTATTCGTTTGGCTGGTTCCACTCTGATTCCCCAGCGTAAAAAACGGGTTGTTCTTTATTTGACAGAAGGTTATGTTGATCAGGCCAATTACAAGGATTATTCCCTCATGGACCTTGCGGCTTTTTATAAAAACAATCATATTTGTTTTCATGTTCTCACTTTTGGTACTAAGGAAATATCCGCGGATTTGGCTTATCTGGTCAAGGAAACCCATGGCAAGGTTTATGGCTTTTTTGATCCTCAGGGTGTGAGTTCCTTACGCGAAAAACTAGACCAAAAATATGATAGCCGTTATATTCTGGGTTTTAACGCTGTCAGTGACGACGGTTTTGGGCGAAAGCTTCTTGAGGTTGAAACAGAGGTAAGCCTTTGGGAAAGAAGCGGACGGGCGGAATCGGCTTATTTTGCTCCTGAAAGGTGATTTTCTTTTGTTTTTTTCGGGGCTTCTATGGTGGTTTTGAATTTGTAAAAATTAATTTCTGAGAAAATAGACGCCTTGGCAGGGAGTTTTTTTTCCAAAAAAGATTATAATGAATATCGTCGGGTCTGTAAAGAAAAAACTTTTAATTTCTGCGCTTGACAAAAACCCCCTATGACTGGATTATTTGTACATGAAAGAATGGGCTGCATATGTATGTCCTCTCTTTTAGTTTCAGGATGTGTTGCATCGCTTTTAAGATTGAATAATGTGATTGTGACTCCTTTTTGGGAATGTTTATAATCATTGTATTGAAATGAAAGTAGTTATGGAAGAATTTATATCGTTTTTAGAAGATCCGATTTTCAGGGCAGCTTGTTTTAGCTGGTTATTGTCGCAATTTTTAAAGTCAGTGATTGAGATATTCAAGAAAAAGCCCCATTCTGCCAAGGAATTATTGATCAGTTTGTTCTGGGCTACCGGAGGAATGCCTTCCAGCCATTCCGCTGTGGTGAGTTCCATTTGTACTTCGGTTGGTTTTCGCATGGGGGTGACATCTCCGGTTTTTATGGTGACACTTTTTTATGCCTTTATCACGATTCGAGATGCTTTGGGGGTGCGTCGCGCGGCGGGCGCCCAGGCTAAGGTGATTAATCAGCTGATAGATAGTCTTGACGGAAAAATTGATTCAGCGATTAAACCTGTTAAGGAAATTCACGGCCATCGTGGTCCTGAGGTGTTGGTTGGCATTGTGCTGGGCTTTTTTCTGGCTGTTGCCTTTAATTCATTGTAATCGTTTTTTTAAAACAGCCTGGGTTGTTAATCTGCGTTAGGGATTGGAGGGGCGGAAAGTTATTTTTTCAAAAATAACTTTCCGAAAGCCTTTGGCGCGATTATTTCGCGCCAGCGCTGGTCAAAAATGCTCCGCGTTTATTGCTCGCTCATGCAACCAAAGGCTTTCGAAGCGAAGCGGAGCCCCGCAAAGCCCGGCCTGCCAAAGGCCCTGCAAAGGCTGTTATGTTTTGGGTGGTTGTTCTGTTTGTGCCTAGGTGAGGCTCTATGATGCAAAGAAGCGGAGGCAGGCAACGCCCGGAAGTGTGAATCCCTAAAATCGTCAAAATCTGTTGAAGACATTTTTTCATTTTTATGTTAAACCCTTTTTATGAATTTATCTGCCCATGAGGAGTTTTGCGCTTGAACTTCCTTGTAAAATCCATCGCGAAAAGGCCTATTGTTTTTATTCTAGTGTCCATGTTTTTAATTCTTTTGTTTTTTGGCGCGGCTTATCTTGCTTCTGGTAAAGGAAGCGATTGGCAGGGTTATTATATTCTTGTTTTTCCCCAGGGCTTGCCTGATAAGGCTGTTCTGAATGATTATTCGACTGAGCTAGGGGTTGTTGATTTGATTTCCCGTGAGACTCAGCTTGTAAGGGTGAGCGAATTCACTCATCTTGAGACTGTGCCCCTGGCCAGGCTTGAAGAGAGGTACGACCTCCTTGATCCGCGGCTGGATCCCTTTATTCGGGGTCTGGAACATTATTTTACCGGGCCTGAGGGGGGGGCTATTATTTATGTGAAGAGCGCTACTTTGCCGATGTTTTTTTATGGGACGAGTCTTGTGTTTTTTAAGGTTCGTAATGTGTCTGTGCTTTTTCCCGATATGCCGGGGCTTAAGCAGCTGGTCTTGGCGTTTGTTTTTCTGGCTTTTGTGCTAACAGTGGTTTTGTTATACAAGAACCAGCGATATGCCTGGTTTGTGTTTTTGCTTTTTACTCCCTGGATTTTGTCGGCTGCCACAGCAGGAAATCTGTTTTTTGTTTTGCTAATGGGAATGGTGTTTCCTCTGCATTCATTTTTTATGGAATTCTTGTGGCATCTTGAAAACCGTCTTGACTATGGATATGCGCCTGATTATCGAAGCTTGAGGTTTCGTGCCCTTTTGTTGCTCCTGTTTTTACTGTTCATGACAGTTATTCTTGTGGTTAATGGGCTGGTTTTTTTTATGACCAGGATTATATTTTCTTTGGTTCTCGATTGTTTGTTTGCTTTAAGCTTTATGGCCTTCAGATTGCTTTGGAAAAGAAAAAAATCGGCTCATTCTTTTTTCCCGCTGCCTGTTCCGGCTTTTGTGAATAAACCAAAAAGGCGATTGCCTGTTCATTTTCCGGTATTCGCGCCTTTGGTTCTTGTTTTTGCCGGGGCTTTTCTGTTTCTGTTTGTTTCTGAAAAGGTGTTTTCTCCTGGGCTTTGCCCGCTGCCTGTTTATAATGGCGCTTTTTCCAGGGATTTCAAGGGGCTTAGGGCTTTGTGGGCTTCCCATTCGGGTGAATCTTTGCCAGATCTTTCAGATTTTGTGGCTCATAGCTTTTTTCAGGAGAATTTCGCCTATGGTGGTTCTTATGATTTCCCGAGAATCAATGAAGAGTTACTTTCTGATAAATATACCATTGATCACAATAAAAAGATAAATCAGACCTATACAACCCTAAAAAAATTTGATAGTCTATGGCTTCAACACTTATTTGATGGGTTATCACAAGGTAATATTCTTAATCTATTAGCAGGTCAGAGGAATTCTGTTTCTGTGCAATATCAAAATTCTCAAAGTGCTCTTGGTTTAAGGGGTTTTTGGCTTTGGGTTCTGGCATTTTTTTCTCTGTTACTATTAAGTCACTTTTTCCTGGATTATTATTTGACACCATCATCTATGTGTGATAAGAAACTTATTGCTGTAACTGAATAAAGGAAGGTCTATTGTTATGGTAAAAACCTTTGCTCGGGGCGGTGTCCATCCCCATGATAATAAAAAATGGTCGCGCCATGTCTCTGTTCAGAATGCCGGCATTCCAAATACAGTGGTTATCCCCATGAGTCAGCATATGGGCAAGCCTGCTGATTTACTTGTACAGGCCGATGATGTTTTAACCGAAGGGATGCTTATTGGTAAAGCCGCAGGATTTTTTTCTGTAAACGTTCATTCATCTGTTGCCGGAAAAGTCAGGGAGATAACTGAAATTTACCTGGCCAATGGGATGAAAAGTCAGGCTGTTGTGGTTGAGGTTGAAGAAGGCTTTGATCCTGAGGCTTCTTCCATGTTTCTGGCCAAGGAAAACTGGCGAACCATGTCTGATGAGGATATTGTTAACCGGATTGCTGATATGGGGGTTGCTGGTTTGGGTGGCGCCACTTTTCCAACTCATATCAAATATGCCATCAAGGACAGGAATGTTGAATATCTGGTGGTCAATGGGGTGGAATGTGAGCCTTTTTTAACAGCTGATCATCGTTTGATGCTGGAGAAAAGCGATTGTATTATTGAAGGAATCGAGATTTCACGTAAGGTTTTGAATGCTGATAATGTTATTATTGGCATTGAGGCTAATAAGCCTGACGCGATTCAGAGCCTTCGCGATTCCATAATAAGAAAAAATCTCGATTTTGAAGTAGTGGCTTTGAAGACACGTTATCCTCAGGGCGATGAAAAACAGCTTTTAAAGGCAACCATTAATCGTGAAGTGCCTTCAGGCGCTTTGCCTCTTGATATCGGCGCGGTGGTATCCAATGTTGGCACTCTTTATGCCATTTATGAAGCTGTTGTTTTAAAAAAACCTGTTATAGAGCGGATCGTGACTGTTTCCGGATCCATTTTGAAAAATCCGGGGAATTTCAAGGTGCGTCTGGGTACTTCCATCAGGGAGCTGGTGGATGCCTGCGGTGGCTTTACTGAAGAGCCTGTTAAGATGATTGCCGGTGGGCCCATGATGGGTTTTTCCATTTTTGATCTGAACGCTCCGGTGACAAAGGGTGTTTCGGGAATTTTGGCTCTTTCGGAAAGGGACCTTAAGCCGGCTGGAGAGACGGCTTGTATCAGTTGCGGGCGTTGCATTCATGCCTGTCCCATGGGTTTGAGCCCCACGACACTTTTTAAATTGATTGATCATCAGGATTATGAAAAAGCAAAACAGGAGAATCTTCTTGATTGCAAGGAATGCGGCTGCTGCGGGTTTACCTGTCCGGCTCGGCTTCCCCTTGTTCAGATGCTTCGGTTGGGAAAATTGATGTTAAGGAAAAAGGCTTAAATGATGGAAGGTAAAAAGAATTTATTGATGACTTCATCTCCTCATTTGCATGAGGGGAGTTCAACATCCCGGATTATGTGGACTGTTACGGCTTGTCTTGTTCCAGCCGGCGCCTGGGGTGTTTATAATTTTGGTTTGACTTCGCTATGGATTATTCTTGTTTCTGTTGGCGCAGCGGTTTTAACCGAATGGGTGATTACCAAACTCTTGAAAAAGGAGCAAAGCATTTCTGACGGCAGCGCGGTATTGACTGGCCTTTTGGTTTCTTTTAATATGCCTCCTTCCATACCGGCTTTTATACCAATTCTGGCTTCGGTTTTTGCCATTGGAATAGTTAAACATACTTTTGGCGGTTTGGGGCGGAATTGGATGAATCCTGCCTTGGCTGGCCGTGTTTTTGCCATGTTTTCCTGGACAGGTGAAATGACAACCTGGAGCGCACCGGTTATTGGTGCGGGGGCTGACGCGTTTACAGGCGCGACTCCCTTGGCTCAGGGGGCTTCCGAGTTTTTAAGCAAGCAATCCTATTGGGATTTGTTTATTGGGAATATTTCCGGCTGTATCGGCGAGGTTTCGGCTCTGCTTTTATTATTGGGCGCTGCCTATCTTTTTATTCGTAAAATCATTACCTGGCAGATACCCCTTTCCTATGCGGCCAGTTTCCTTCTGCTGGTTTGGATATTTGGCGGAACCGTGTCAGGTTCCGGCTATTTTACCGGTGATATTCTTTTTCACTTTTTGGCAGGCGGTTTGGTTTTAGGTGCTTTTTTTATGGCAACCGATATGGTGACTTCTCCTCTCACTTCAAAGGGTATGATCATTTATGGAATCGGCTGCGGTTTATTAACCTTTTTGATTCGAATATATGGCGGATTTCCAGAGGGGGTTTCTCTTGGAATCATTCTGATGAATATTTTTGTGCCATTAATTGATCGTTTTACCAAACCGGTAAAATTCGGAAATGTTAAGGAAGTGAAAAATGTCTAGAAAGTCTCAGAATATAGTCATTATTGGTTTAAAGCTGTTTATTATTTGTTTGATTTCAGCTTTGTTATTGAGTCTGCTTAACATGGCAACTTCTCCTCAGGTTGAAAAAAACCGGCAGCAGGCTGAAATCGATGCTTTGGCAGTCATTATTGAAAAGGGTGAAGCCCAGCCCGCAAATGTGGTATCAGAAGATGGTGTTGTGAGAAGCTTTTATGCGGTGACTGATCAGGGTGTTCTCGTGAGCTATGTTGTTGAACTGATGGGTCAGGGTTATGGCGGAGACATGAAGATGCTGGCCAATTATAGCACAGATGGGGCCTTGCTTAGTGCCAAGCTAATGGATAATCAAGAAACACCTGGATTGGGAAAAAAAGCTGAAGACAGCGCTTATATGAATAAATTCCTGAACAAGGGTGGTGCTGATAGTGATTATCCAATTCCTTATACCAAGGCTATGCTGGATGAGCAAGTGGCTGGTACAACCCTTGATAACCATGAGAATGTTACTGTTACTGCGGCCTCATATAGTAAAGTTGAAGTAAAATATCCCTGGTATGAGGAATTCTGGTACTGGTTTTGGGGGCCTCCGAAAAGCGGAAATATTGATTCGGTGAGTGGCGCGACTATCACCTTTGAGGGTTTAGCCTCAGCTTTAAAAGCAGGTTCGGATTACATTAAATCCTTGGGAGGTGTTGAATGATTAGGGAATTTACCAAAGGAATTTTAAAGGAAAATCCGTTATTCATTATTGTATTGGGTTTGTGTCCTGCATTGGCTGTTTCTACCGAGGTTATCAATGCCCTTGGTATGGGCGCTGGTGTTATTTTTGTGCTTCTTGGGTCAAATATCAGTGTTTCCCTTTTAAAGAATTTCATTCCCGAGAAAGTGAGAATTCCAGCTTATATTGTTATTATTGCTTCGTTTGTTTCTATTGTTGAAATGGTCATGAAGGCCTATACACCCGATCTTTACAAAAATCTGGGGATTTTTGTTTCCCTTATTGTTGTAAATTGCGTGATTCTTGGTCGGGCTGAAGCCTTTGCCAGTAAAAATAATTTGCCGCGGTCAGTTCTTGATGCTCTTGGGATGGGCATTGGTTTTACCCTGGGTTTATTGATTATTTCGCTTATTCGCGAAGTTCTGGGTGCTGGATCTATTACTTTGTTTCCTATTAAAGCCATCGGCTTTAATGGTAAAATCATGATTCCATGGATTTCGAGCTATTCATTCAAGGTTTTTGCTTTTGCCAGTGGCGCTTTATTGGTTATGGGGTATATCAAGGCCTTTATTGCCTGGTATGGAAGCCGAAAAATCGATGCTGCTAAAGAAAGCGATTCAACAGGTTCCAAGCCAGAGGCAAAATCGAATATTTCTGTTGAACAAGCAGAATAGGTTTTTCACTGTAAAATGCAAGGAGGTATAAAATGATGACCTTTATTGGTATCATGTTAACATATATTTTTATTGAAAATTTTATTCTCACCAAATTTTTGGGTCTGTGTCCTTTTATTGGGGTATCCAAAAAAGTGGACTCTGCTGTTGGTATGGGATTCGCTGTTATTTTTGTGATGTCTATGGCATCTCTTGTTACCTGGATGGTATTTCACTGGCTTCTTGAACCGAATGGTCTTGAGTTTTTACAAACTGTGACTTTTATACTGGTTATTGCCACTCTGGTTCAATTAGTTGAGATGATTATTCAGAAAATTTCACCGCCATTGTATAAAGCTTTGGGAATCTATCTTCCTTTAATCACCACTAATTGCGCGGTTATGGGTATTGCCTTGATTAATGTTCAGAAGAATTACGGTATAATTGAAAGTCTTTTTTCCGGTATGGCTGGTGGTATAGGGTTTCTATTGGCTATATTCCTGATGTCTTCAATTCGAGAAAAATTTGAAACCGAATGGATACCAAAACCCTTTCGCGGCATGCCCATCGCTTTTATCACCGCCGGCTTAATGGCCTTGGCTTTTATGGCCTTTGATAAAGCCTTGTTGAATAATTTATTAGGATAGGAGTTGTATGATGGAGCTATTAGTGAATCTATTGCAGGCTGTCGGCACAGTCGGCGGTTTAGGTATTGCCTTTGGTGTTATATTGGCTGTTTCATCAAAACTTCTGGCTGTTGAGAAAGATGAAAGGGTCGAACGTTTGGAAAATGTTCTGCCTGGCTTGAATTGCGGTATTTGCGGTTATGCTGGTTGTGCTTCCTATGCCGAAGCCCTGACTCAAAATGAGACTGAGTTTACAAAATGCGCGCCTGGCGGCGAAAAAGCGGCAAAGGCCATCGCTGAAGTATTGGGTGTATCAATTGATGTGAATATGGTCAAGAAGGTGGCTCAGGTTCATTGCCGGGGAGGTAAAACCACGGCTCAATATGTTTTCGATTACCAGGGTGTAAAAGACTGCAATGCCCTTTTTGCCATGCATGGTGGCAATAAGGCCTGTCCCTATGGTTGTTTGGGGCAGGGGAGTTGTATTGCTGTTTGTCCGGTTAATGCAATTTCCTATGACGCTGATGGCCTTGTCTGGGTTGATAAGGAAAAGTGTATCTCCTGTGAAAAATGTGTTTCCGTCTGTCCTACCCATGTAATTAAGATGATTCCCTATGATGCAGATGTTCTGGTTGCCTGTAATTCCATTGATAAGGGCCCGGTGGTTAAAAAATACTGTTCTGTTGGTTGTATTGGATGTAAAATTTGCTCTAAGCAGTCTCCTGAAGGTGGTTTTGTTGTTGATAATTTCCTTGCTGTTATCGATTATTCCCAGAAAGGGGATCGCGAGGCTGCAATGGAAAAATGTCCTTCCCATTGCATTATAAGGAATAAAAGTCAGATAAATTAAATGAAGGGCTTTCGAATTATTTTTGGTACCCATAATAGCCAACCCGTTGGCAATTTCTCTGATGTCATGGAAGAGGTCTATCAAAAATCCTACAAGCCTTTTCTGAGTGTATTGAACCAGTATCCGGAATTCCCGGTAACACTTCATTATTCCGGCGCTTTACTGGAGTGGCTTGATGAAAACCACTCTGAATTTCTCATGTTGTTAGGCGAAATGGTCAAACGTAAACAGGTGGAGCTTATTGGCGGAGGATTTTATCAGCCAATTCTGTCCATGTTAACCAATCATGACCGCTTGGGTCAGATTGAAAAGATGACTACCTTTCTAAGGGCTAATTTCGGGAAGCGTCCTCGCGGCCTGTGGCTTTATGAGCGCGTTTGGGACACCAATCATGTTACTATTCTTGACAATTGCGGAATTGAATTTACATTTTTGGATGAAAACCATTTTTATGCAGCTGGCCTGGATAAAGCTGATTTGTTTTACCCCCATATCACGGAAGACCAGGGCAAGGTAATCAAATTGTTTGCCATAAATAAAGATCTTCGTTATATGATACCTTCCAGAGAGCCAGAGGAAATTATTAATTATTGCCGAAATTTACCTGTTAAAAATGGAAGTTCCGTGATTACTCTTTTTGACAATGGTGAAAAATTCGGGGCCTGGAAGGATTCCTACGACCGTTGCTACAATAAAGGTTGGTTCCCGAAATTTATCGAGACCATCCTGCAAAATCAGGATTGGCTCAAACCGGAACTTCCCAGTTCTTATTTGAAAAAAGCCCGGTGTAAAAATAAAATTTACATACCCAATATGATTTATGAGGAGATGCAGGAATGGGCCCGCTGCCCCAAAAAACGCAGAAAAAGTAAAAACACCAAGCCTGTGTCCCGGAATAATGGAACCATGGTTTATGCAGGAAGCACCTTTAAGAATTTTTTCAGAAAATATTCCGAAAGCAATCTGATGTATTCCAAAATGATGTATGTGAACATTCTGGCTAATCAGATTCGTGGTGACAAGTATAAAAAGCGGGCCGCTAAAGAGGAGCTATGGAAAGGTCAGTGTAATAATGCCTATTGGCATGGCCTTTCGGGTGGCATCTATTATAATCATTTGAGAAAAAATGTTTACCGAGCCCTGATTGAAGCTGAAGAAATGACCCGCGTGAAGGGAGTTTTTTTGCCTTCAATAGTGGTGACCGATTTTGATATGGATGGGCGTGATGAATATCTTTATCAGGGGAGTAAACTTAATGCCTATATTCATTCTCAAAGCGGTGTTTTGTTTGAACTGGATTATTTTCCTATACACATGAATTATCAGGATACCTTGTCCAGACATCTGGAGAGGTATCACGATGATCATTTCAAGGAACAAGGAATAGATAATTATCCTCGTTCCTCTTTTATCGACCGTTTTTTTGATAAGGAATTGAAACTTGAGGATGTTATAAAATCTAAATATACTGATATGGGCAGTTTTTACCGTACTAAATATGAGCTGGCTGATCTTGACAGAGAACATCTTTCATTAAGTTTATTTGCTAATGGTTTTTGTCAGACAGCTAATCAACTTCATAATTTATCAATCCGAAAAAAGTATATTTTTGAAATCTCCTCGTTACAGATAATTTATGAAATAAGAAATACCGGCTTATCGGAATTTTCCGGTCATTTTGGTACGGAGATCAATCTGGGCTTGCCTTCCGATAAATCCCATGAACGTGAAATGCTGGTTTACAGCGGCAGTCGAAGTGATCTTGTGACATCCCAAAAAGGGAGTTATTCCGCAATATCCGCTTTTTCCGTGAAGGACTTCATCAATGAAACAAAATTGAAAATTTCAAGCGATAAACCATCGGAATTATGGTTTTATGATGTGTATACTCACTCACGGAATTTTGATCTTTTTGATCGTATTTATCAAGGCACCTGCTTGGTTCCACGCTTTGAAATAAATCTGGCTCCTGGTGAAGTCTGGTCAAACAGCTTTTCACTTAATCTGCGACGAAATTATAACAAGCGGTAAATTACCCGATAAAAAACATATGGTTCTTGAATCTTCTGTTTGCTTAATTAGCATCATAGGCAGAGTTTGTGTTCACTTGAAAAAAATATAATTTTTTTCAAGTAAACCCGCCATTTATAATAAGTTTGAATAATTTTAAAGTATTTAGCCCTTAATCCCCAACCCACAGTTCCGAATTCAAGTCGGCCCAAACCAGGCCGAAACAGGCCGGATCGAGCTGGATCGAGCCGGACAAAACAGAGCTTTTGCAAAAATCATTATAGTCGCGGAAAAAAATTAGCCTCTTACCCACCTTCCGCGGTGAATTTAGGTAATTTCTTATATTATTCAGAGTTGAGGTGATTTCAAAACTGAGGTTTTGAAAGAATCATGAAAATTGCGGATAAGTTGTTATTTTACAGCTGTCGGCTAATTGCAAATCTCAGGACCTTTGCAATTAGCTTATTAGAGGTTCTTACTGTAGCGCGGGTACTTGAGTTTAGCAAAAGCCATATAAACACAAAAAAAAGGGCTTTTCAGCAATGTGAAAAGCCCTTACTATTTTATTCGTTTTCCGGAAGGGGTTCTGGTTTTGGCGGAATCACCAGCTTTTGACCAGGATAAATCAAGTTAGGATTCTGAATGGCCTTTCTGTTTCTGCGCCAAATTAATGGCCATAGATAGGGATCATCGAGAATATTGGGATATTCCGCGATGCGCCAGAGACAATCCCGCCTGTCAGGAATGAGCCGGACCGTGTAAATATTATTCACGGCCAAAGCCTGGTAAGCAATCAAATAGCCTTCAGCCTGGGTCAAATAATCGTTGGCATATTCATAATTACCTTTGTTTTCCTCTATAATGGCCAGACGAATCAATTCTTTGGCCTGTTGGTAGAGGCTTTCGCTTTCAACATCGCCCAACACATAGACTTCATCATCCAGAAAAATCATGCTGGTGTTGTCACCTTCGGTGTCAGAATCTGTATCTGACTGGTCCTGTTTTTGCTCAGATTCAATCTCATTGCGAATGCTGTCAACAAAAGCATCAATATCAATGGGGTCAGGTTCGATTACATCGCCATCTTCGGTAATAACGGTTAACATCGAAGCATCCTTCAGCATTTTAAGGACCTTTTCCTTGAGATTCTTGGTGGCCTCTGAAGGGCGGGTGGATAATTTGGGGTTCAGCAAACTTAATGATAATTCCTTGGCGCTGCCGAAATTTTCCTCGGCTTTGCTTAATTTATAGGCAGAAAGCGCTTCGATTCCATCAAAATAAAGCTTGTTAACCTGGTCCAGATCATCGGCTGCCCAAAGATAAACACTCTTTTCTTCGGCAGTCTGAATATTTTTTTCCACATCCTCTTTGAGAATACGCACCCAGATAATCTTTTCGTTGAGCCCGTCATAAAAGCGGCTCATTTGATCGATAAGCGAATCAGCCTTGTTCTTGGCAGAAGTAAAATCATCGCTTTCAAATTCATCCTTAAGATCCACAATAGCAGCCTTAATGGAGTTATAACTATCGGGCTCAAACAAATCAGCCTCGATTTCCAGGAGCTTTTCATCGTTTTGATACAGCACTTTGAGGTATTTTTCGGTTAAGGCCACCTTGGAGGTTTCAAAGGCCTTGTCGGCTTTTTCGATACTGGAGGCCAGGTAGCCGCGGGCTTTATCCGGGTCTGTGTCCTTAACACCTTCGGCAGAAACCAGCTCAACCTTGGCTGCCTCAAGATTAACAGGATCGTAGGTGGCTGCATCCACTTCTTCGGCCCTGGCAATGGCATTTTTAGCCAAGCTCACTTCCTCATCGCTCACCGGGTTCTTGAGCGCGTCAACATTCTCGGTATTATTGGAGGTGCCGAGATTGCTTGTGTTTTCTGTGGAGCTGCCATTATCACCCGGAGTTTCCGGAGGCGTCGCGCAGGCATAAAACAAACCCGCAATCACCAATATATTTAGTAAGGCGGCAATCTTTTTCATTGATTTTCTCCTTTATTATCTCTTCATCATCGATACTATCACTGACCAGGCTGGCCGTCAAGAACAAGATTTCCTGCGATCAGGTGTTTTTGGGCGTTGCCTGTTTCCGCTCCGCTTCAACAGGTCGGGCTTTGCAAGGCTCCGGCTTTGCCTCCGAAGCTTTTGGCGTGAAAATATCACGCCAAAAGGCTTTTCAGGCTTTTTTTGAAAAA
>JAFGWI010000335.1 GCA_016937215.1 Spirochaetales bacterium
AAATATGATCTCCAATATCAACAAGAAATAAAGGAAAAAATCGAAAAGAATAAATTATGTGCTTGACTTTATCATAGGGGATTGAAGGGGCAAAGAATTCTTTTTTCAAAAACAATTCTTTGAAACGCGAAGGCACGATTATTTCGTGCCTTCGCGTTTCGGAGCACAGCGGAGCCCCGTAAAGCCCGACCGGAAGATCCCGAAGGGGCTTCCGGTAACGCCCAAACCAGCACCTAGGGCGTTAGTAAATTAGCCAGTCGTGACACAAAACCAAGTTTAATGTAAAAACTGTAATAGTCCCATTCCCGGGTGGCAAGGTTCATCAGATTGGCGAATTGCCCGCCCAAAAACAGGGTTGTGCTGCCGCGGCCATATTCAAAATTCACATCACCCGATATTTTCAGTCGTTCCGCCTTCGCGCCGGCACTGGTTTCATACTGCCGGGCATAAGCCCCGCTTGCCTGAATATTGATGCCGAAAACATTATTTTCCGCCACAGGGAAGTAGCCGGAAAAACCGCTGCCACCTCCGGCAACAATAACATCAAAGGGGAGATAATAATCTACTGGCGGGTTTTCTCCGGCTAATAATGTTTTGTCCAGGGTTGAATTCTGATGGGTCACATTGGCAAAAATACTCCAGTTTATATAACTGGGTTCACTGATTTCCAATATTTTTAATCCTAATTCAGCGGTAAACGCGTAACTCATGGTTGAACCATAGGGAACACGAATATCCAGAAGATAATCCAGCTCTCCATGGGTACGAAGGTATACATCCTGAAGAACAGGCACATCGAGTGATGAAAAGGAAAGCAAGACGTTAAGCACAGCTGATATATCCCGCACTTGTTTATCCCTGCCGTAAGCGAGGTTTTCATTATAAATATGATCATAGGCTCCTGTGATATCCAGATTCACAAAGGGATAAAAATCCATGGCCAATTTGGCCTTTACCATTGGCGCGATTTGATAAAAGCCCAAAAACCTGAAAAGGTTTAAAATACTGTCGTCAAAACCAGGATCGCTTACTGGCACTTGTTTTTCTACTTCCACATAGGAAGCCTCAGTAGAATAAAAATTGTCGGTCAAATAAGCTGTCCCGCCCACTGTAGGTGTGAAGCTTAAATTGAGAGAATGCAGCGTCAAGGGCAAACCTAAGGAAATGCTATGAGTTTGATTCATATTGGTGTTTTCAGTATAACGAAAAATCTTTTGGTCACGGGCTGTGTAATTGGCTTCCAGCCCCAGAATTTCATTTACTTCAGCTTTAAAATTCAAATCACCCGTCCAGGTAATGCTGGCTGTATCAGATAAATAACTGGCCTGAAAATTGAGCTGGTCAGCATGATTTCTGGCCAAATTATTGTACAGGGCAGTCACATTCTGGTAGTTCGGGTCAGCCCAATATACTTTTTTATAATTTTCCATGGCTTTTATCCACTGATTGTTCCATTCATATACGGTTCCGATTTGATAAATGGCGTTGATGTCCCAGGGGTCTATATCCAGGACCAGCTGAAACTGATCAATGGCCTGTTGGCGCCATCCCTCGGATAAATAAAAAGTCCCTAATTCATTTCGAAGCAAATAGGTATTTTCCTGGTTTTGATAAAAAGCCCTTATCATTTTGGCTTCCATGATGTTTTGTACCTGGTCCAAGGATTCTTTAATGCTTTTTTGATAATCCTTTACCTGACCCAGAAGGGTTTTAGCCAGATTGATCTGTTCTTCCACCTGGGTCACTGGATTATCCAGGATAACCGCTTTTACAGCCACATCCTCCAGCCTGGTTTTTTCATAAACCTCCCGCACATCGCTTACATAGGGTATGTATTCGTCTATGGTTGCGGCAAAGGCATTATAAATATCAAAAGCATCTTTGTGAGACCCCTTCCAGAGAAGGCTCTGATAAACCGCGTAATCCAATGCCGGATAATCCCGCTGGGTTTTTAGCTGAACAAAATCCGCGCTGGCTTCTTCAAGTTGATTTTCATACTGGCCGATTTTAGCCAGAACATGGGTTGCCAATGCCATTCCCTGACTTTCAACCCGCTGTAATTCGGAAAGCATCAAATTCCTTCGCCATTTCCAGCCTATGGGCTTGATAATTTTATCAAAGGCCTCCTTTTCTTTTTGGTCCTGCTTGCTTAGCTCCAGAATGTTTTCAATATCTGACAAAAGTGTTTTCGAAGCCCAGCTGTATTGGTCAAGAATGCTTTTTAATTCACCCAGGAACTGGGCAATGGCGGCTTGGCTTGAATCAATATTAGCCTGATAATCGGTCTCTGCCTTGGGCGCTTCTTTACCCGCTGCTTCTGCCTTGGCTTTTTTTGCGTCATAGGTTTCCTTGGCTTTTACCGCTTTTTTGTAATCGACCAATGCCCCATTCAAATTACGGCTTTTGTCAGCAAATATGCTCTCGATATTTGTAAAAAAAGCATCAAACAGATATAAACGGTCGATTTGTTTTAAAACAGCTTGGGCCGATTTTTCCAGATTCTGGAGACTTTGAAAGCTATGGTTAACCAGTATGTTCAAGTACTCATCAATGGCCTCTTTTTTTAAACCATTCCAGAAATAAGCCTGGGCGAGCATTTCCCTTAATTCCAGATTATCAGGTGATTCATCAAGCATGGCCTCATATGAAGCCAAGACAGTTTCCTTTTCTTTTAATTTTGTTTCAGTTACTTCCAAATATTGGTCCAATTTGGTTGAAGGCAAAAAAACCTTTTCTATCTTCGCCAGCACAAGCTCTGAGGCTTTTTTATTGCCGCTATTGAAATAGGTTTCCTGCAACTTAATGTAAAGTTCTATTTGATTGGGATTTTCCTCTATACCTGTCAGCAAAATATCGATGGCATTTTTTGGATAACCATTTACAATAAAAACATCGGCCAGCTCCCTTATTTTATCAGGATTTTTGCCAGCCAGAACCTTGGCTCTCTGAATGGCTTCTTCGGCCAAACGCTTATTACCTGCCCAAAGATGGGTCAAACCCAGGTTTACAATCAAATCGAGGTTTTCGGGGTAATATTCGATTCCCCTTTTCAGAAATTGGATTGAATCCTCAAGCAAACCCACCCAGGCTGCCACCTTTCCGGCTTCCAGCCACAAATCCGCTTGTTCAGGGTTCAAACCAAGCAAACTGGAATAGCCCTCAAGGCCGCCATCAATATCACCACGCCATATCTTGTTCTTGGCCATGAGCAAAAGCACCTCTTCGTCGTAGGAATCATAAATATTGGCTCGTTTTAAGTATTTAAGCGCGTTTAAATAATCGCTCAGAAGAGAGTAAATCAGGGATAATTCCTTCAGGGGCACAATATCTTCGGGATTATCCCTGATATAAATCAGGTAATCATCAATCGATCTAAATGGAGTATCGAGATCACGATTATCCAGGTCCTTTGGGAAAAATGTCGGCAAGGGTGATCCAAGGATTCGTTCTTTTCCTTCCCGACGCACAAAAAAGAAACTATCCAGATAAAAATAAAAACGGCTGTCATATCCTCTGCGCCGGGTAATCTCAAAACGAATCTGATGTTGACCAGCTGTCAATTCAAGCTGGCCGACACGGCTCCAGTAATAGGAGGGGGTATAATTTTCCACAACATTAACATCTTCACGGAATACTTCCTTTGAATCTTCCTCATTATCAAGGCGGAATTGAAATGGAGAAGAATAAGAGGGGTACAGTTCATCCTCCGGGCCAGGGGGTGTTCCTCCATACCAGAATTCGTATATACCAGGTTCTTCAACAATAAAAACAAAATCAGCAAAAAAGGGCGCGCCCCCCTGAAGCCCCTTTGCCCTGTTCAATTGCAGGGCCCTTTTTCCAGAACAACCGAAATTCAAGGTGGCTTCACGGTTAAAATTGGTTGAAACCGCGTTTTCACCTTCCACATAAATGATATTGGGATTGGTTACAGGATATTCCGGGGTTAATCCCGTAGGGGTTTCAATTTTTTCCAGTTCCTCAAGGGCCGCCTCAGCTGTTTCCGCTTCCGTGGTCATTTCACCGGAATTTTCATCCTGAGCATAAACAGAACCGATCAAAAACATCAATAAAAATATGCCAAGTGAGATCTTTTTTAGAATTTTCATTACCCACCTCTTTATCAATAAAGACTCTCTGCCCAAGCCAACAACAGAAGTTGTGATATTGCCAATTACATCAGTGATTAATTTGTACCTTATTATTCAATAACAAAATAACTGTATGACAATTCCCATGGTTTTTACAAAACCTTAATTTCGCGAAAACCTCACTCTATTAAGTATAAAAAGCTTTATCGCGAATGCAAGAAAAGCCTCTGGAATTTTCTTCGTTTGGGAAGGAAAATTTAAAAAAATACTCTATTCTGACCTTAACACGCTGTTTTAAAAAACAAAAATAAGACTGATTCAAATCCAAAACCACCGAATGGAGGACAAAGTTGTCATGCCAGAAAAATAAAAACCATATAAACGCTCTAAAAATTATTTTTTTTAAACAAAAATTTTGTTTTTATTGACAATTTAAAGGGAATTTCACTACATTATAAACAGTAAGGTTGGAACAAGGATGATTCATGCCACACTATACCAAACATCAAATAAAACAATTTCATGAAAAATACAAAGAGATTGACATCACCTTTAACAAAAAGGTTATCGAATATACCCGCTTTATTCCCCATGAAATCAGTTTTAAAGTAGGAAACGATAATTATAGCTGCATCGTCAATTCCTCATCGATGATGGGCGCTCATGTTATTCTTCAAGCCGATAAAATTTTCTTTGAAAAGGTGAAGGCCAACAACAAATGGGTATCCCTTCGCTTCGCTTTTCGCAGAGAAGATAAATCCCATCCCCTGACTTTTTTTATCAAATCCAAGGTCAAATCCTTCAATCCCCTTCAAGGTAAAACTCAAAACTTGTTCATTATTAACATCGAATTCGCTCAGCAGCCGCCTGATGATTATATTGAAATTCTGGGGAGCCTTATCGACGCGGGTACTAATAGCAAACAGAGAAAACACGACCGAATCGATATCAGCAACGAATCCATGCGGCTATTACACCTGGAATCCAATAATGGCATTATTTATGTTAACAAAAAAGCGGTGAGGTGCATTATCAGGGATATTTCTCTTTCAGGCTGCAAAATTATTGCCAAAGGCGACAGCCAATACTTCATGAACCAGCCGGCCATTTTTGCCATTAAATTTTCCGGCGAACCGGAGTACACAAAAATCCCCGGAAAAATTTTACGCACCGAATTAATCAAGGAAAATGAAGATTTTTTAACAATAGGGATTCAATTTGTTGAAAACCATATACCCAATTTGTTTGTTCGTTTCGTATCAGACTATTTTTCAAAAAAAGAATAAGCAATTCCAAAAAGACAATCGTATCTTTTTAACCTGCTGATATAATTGGGCGTTCCCCCATTCCGCCTTTAAGCATTTTATGACCGTCTTCAAAACCTTGCAAAGGCTATTTTACATTTGAACGATTTTAAGGCAGCTTTAAACAAACAGCAGCAAAATGTCAGGAACAACAATGTTCAAATGTAAAATAGCTGGCTCCATGGGGTCGGGCTTTTTGCTTCAACTCCTCGCAGACTAGATAAAACAGTCGGCAACCGAATTTTACTTACCCGAAGAATCTAATAATCCGGTCTGCTGCGGGGTTTACGCTTCAATCCCCTATGATAAAGTCAAGCACATAATTTATTCTTTTCGATTTTTTCCTTTATTTCTTGTTGATATTGGAGATCATAT
>JAFGWI010000005.1 GCA_016937215.1 Spirochaetales bacterium
AATATTTAGAACCATTCTGACGATTTTCAACTGTTTTATAAGGGGTTTAAATAAAAAAATGATGAAAATAGGTGCGGAAAGTGGGATTGATCGTTCGAATGTGTTTCCAATGCTTAGCTGGAAATGATTAAAATGAAAATAATGCATTTTCATCTTTACATAGACATTCAATCGTTTTTGGGAATTTGGCTTCAAAGGTCTCAACAACAAGTTTATAAACCTTTACTGCATCTTTCAGCGTTGGGGCCAGGTAAATATCATGTATCATCATCTTTGCTTTTGGTTGTACTGCTTTAGGCATTTTATCAAGAATGTTTGATGTTTTATGAATTCACCATCGTTGTTCTTTGATGTTTGGAAATATTCCTCTCATGGCTGACCGGAAACCAATTGCTTCATCTCCAACAGCCTGTTAGTACTTTTATAAAAATTTTATGATATTATAGTGCGGAAAGCATGTGAAATAATTCACAATACAATAAGAATTAAACAATTTAAATCATGAAATCTCATAACAACCAAACCATGAATCAATTACGCGAAATAGTTCTGAATAAATCCGGGTATTTGACTCAGGCCAAGAACCTTTGATGCCCCACCCAGCTTTATAGCCTCATTGGGCATTCCAAAAACAACACTGGATTTTTCATCCTGTGCAATAGTAAAAGCACCGGCTGTTCTCATTTCCAGGAGCCCCTTGGCACCGTCATCACCCATACCAGTAAGAATAATTCCTAAAGCATTACTTCCACCATATCGTGCCGTCGCCCTAAATAAAACATCGACTGAGGGACGATGACGATTCACCAGTGGGCCTTCCTTTATTTCAACAAAATAACGGGCCCCACTTCGATTTAATAACATATGTTTGTTTCCCGGAGCGATCAAAGCATGGCCTTTAAGAACAGAATCACCATTTTGCGCTTCCTTCACAGTAATAGCGCAGATCGAATCAAGACGTTCAGCAAAACTTTTGGTGAACATTTCAGGCATATGCTGCACAATAATAATACCAGGACAGTCAATGCTCATTTTTAATAATATTTCACTAATGGCTTCTGTACCTCCTGTTGAAGCTCCGATGGCAATAAGTTTTTCCGTTGTTTCACTCATAGCTTGCTTTTTTAAAACTGGACTAATTATGGCATCAGCTGATAATTTGGGAGCTATTTTAAGCCCGCTTGTGTTGATTACCGGTTTAACTTTAACCTTTGCCGCTGCTTTAATGGTATCACAAATCCTGATTCGCGATTCCTCAAGAAATTCTTTGCTCTGCATCCGTGGTTTGGTAATAATTTCAACAGCCCCATGGCTCATAGCCTCAAGAGCTGTTTTTGTGTTATCACCCGTTAAACTCGAACAAATTACCACTGGTACAGGCATCTGCTTCATAATAATTTTGAGAAAACTAATTCCATCCATCCGAGGCATTTCTATATCTAAGCTTATTACATCGGGCACCATGGTTTTTATTTTTTCAGCAGCGAAAAAAGGATCCGCCGCTGTTCCCATGACATGGATTTCAGGATCTGAATTCAGTATCTCTTCCATAACATTACGAACAACAGCTGAATCATCCACAATAAGAACTTGAATCTGCTTTTGCTTTTCTGTAATTATGCTTTCAGGAACAAATTGATTGATTATTTCTTGTTCTTGATTTATTATCATGGAATCTTTCACAAAATTCAGATGCACCTCATTTGTTGCAGTATACAGAATCAGCTTACGGGCTTTATCACCACCCATATCCTGGGCTGTTATGGGAATATTGTTTTTTTGAATAATCTCTAGTGCTGTTAGTTCGTTCTGCTTACCTGCCAGGATAATTTTATTTGCCTTGTTTGGTTGCGCTGCACCGAAAACTTTAGCAAAAATTTTATTGGAAGCAACACCTCTTTTCAAAAATTCGTCTAACAAATTTTGAAACAATTCTTCAATAGAAGCTACTTTCCGGCTTTCCGGGGTTTTAAAGCGTTCAGAAATCAGACCATGAAGAATTCCTGTATAACCATTCTCTGGTGAATATAAAATTATGGAAACGCAAGTTCCCAATATTGTATGAATAACAAGATCTTCATTGGTGAAAATATATTCATTAGGCAAAAGATGTTTTATATTTTGATTTAAAACTTCCATAAATTCATTTTGCCTTCCTAATATTTTATAAAATCCTCATCTTCCTTGTCACCTTCCATATCTAACTTCAAATCATAACCATGCTCTTTATGAATGGTAATACCGGTTTTGGTTTCATTGTTTATCCTGTTTTCTTTTATGGGTTTTTTCGTTTTTTGAGTTGTGTGATCACCTAATAAATAGGTTTGTTTGTCTACGCTGAAAAAGGAAATTACTTGCTGCAATTGCATAGCTTGGCTTGATATTTCTTCAGAAGTACTAGCAAGCTCCTCAGCGCTTGAAGCATTTTGCTGAACTACATTATTAAGTTGCTGTATGGATATGTTGATTTGTTGAGTGCTTTTATTCTGCTCATTACTGGCAGCATTAATTTCAGAAACCAGATCGGCTGTTTTTTGGATGTCTGGTACCAGTCTTCCCAACATATCTCCTGCTTGTTCAGCAATAACTACACTGTCCCTGGACAATTGGCTTATTTGATCTGCTGCTTCCTGGCTTCGTTCAGCTAATTTTTGAACAGCTTCAGCAACAACAGCAAATCCTTTTCCGTGTTCTCCTGCCCGGGCCGCTTCAATCGAGGCATTGAGCGAAAGCAAATTTGTTTGACGAGCGATTTCCTGAATAATGCTTATCCTCTCTACAATATCTTTCATGGCTTTAACTGTTTTATGAACAGATTCACCGCTGGCTTCAGCATCTTTAGCCGATTTTCTGGCAATCACTTCAGTTTGACTGGCATTGTCAGCATTCTGTTGTATGGTCGCGCTCATCTCTTCAATGGATGCTGATATCTCTTCCACTGAAGCGGCTTGCTCACTGGCCCCTTGTGACAAACTCTGGCTTGAACTGGAAATTTGTTCTGTTCCAGCGCCAACCTGTTGCGAAGCTTGCGATACCTGAGTGATAATTTCCTGCAAAGACCGTTTCATTTGAATAAGAGACTGACCTAATTGGTCATCATCAGATGCCAGCTTAACATCTACTGTTAAGTCGCCGTTGGAAATTTTTTCAAGAAGATCGGATTTGTCTGACAAACTTCGAACCATTTGATGCACCGATTTATAAACTCCTTTAAGGTGGTTATCTTTTTGACTGAAATCAATATTCAGAATACCCTCAGCCACCTGTCTTGTAATTCCTTCAATTACCCTAGGATCATCCCCTAATTGGTTCAAAATACCTCGTGTTGTAATAATGGCAAAGGCAAAAGTTGCTAAAATGGCTATTAAGGCAACAATTAAATAAATAATAATGGTTGTACTGATCAATAACTGAACCGACGCTATATTTTCATCCACTCTGGCCTTTTGTTCATCTCCAAGCTGATTTATGATTCCCCGCATAGATTCAAAATTGTCCTGATTCGCCATAAGGTCGCTTTGGATTTTTTGTTTTGTGGCAAAATTGCTTTCTGTTAACTTAACATCCTTGGCTGCGTAATCATACCATTTTTTGAAAGCCTCTTCAAAATTCGAGAGTAAGGAAAGACTGTTTCCGCCGAAAATCTGGGCGGCTTGTTTAACCCTGTCATAGGTTTGCTGGCTATTTTCACTAAAGGCATCTTTTTGCGCTTCAAGTTCTTCAACAGTAATCGCATCGCTCATCAATAATTCAGCCACATAAGCTTGGTACACATCTCGATCACCGTTCAAGACCAGAGATTGGGCTTGTTCCAGATTTTGTCGCCTGGCAAAGGAAATGTTTTTTGTCAATTCATCATCAATCATTATACCTAATTGGTCGATTAAGTCCCGCATGGCGCTAAAAGAATTTACAGCAGAACTGAAAGCCTGCATCTTTTCTTGATTTCCTTTTACGGTATCTTCAACATTTCGAAAAATTCTTTCACTAGTAGATCTCCAGATATCATAATAAGTATTGAATTGATTCACAATCGGCCGTAATTCTTCAGGAAGATTTTTCGCAGGATCGTTGATTCTGTCTCCTGCCTGGTCCAGATTTTCAATGCTCGCTGTTTTTTGAGTTTGCACAAAATTCTCATCCATGGAGTCGGAAACTAACAATTCATTGATCATTGCCTGGTGAGCGTCTCTATCACCGTCTATCATCGTTGCTCTTTCATCCTGCAATCTGTTAAAATCACTTACACTTTTCGATATACTGCTAAAACTGAAAATTCCGATAATTAAAATCAAGGCGATGACTGTCAGGGGAATTCCTACCATTAAAAATAATTTGGTTCTCATTTTCATTTTCTTACCTCCTGAGAAATACTTTTTGACGATACATTTTTCACCTTCGTAGTCTTAGTTTCCGAAAAATTACTTACTTTAATTAATTCTTCATGTGAAAACAAACTATCTGAATCGAGAATAATAATAAGCTTTTTATTAAATTTACCCAAGGCATCAATAAATCTATTGTCTATGGTCATACCGACCTTTGGGGGTTCTTCCAGTTCTTCCATGTTCAATTTGATTACTTTTTTGACTGAATCCACCAGAGCTCCCAATTGGATGACTTCATTGTCATAATCGATTTCAACTATAATTATGGCAGAATTTTCAGTAATTTCCTTATCAGGTAGCTCGAATTTGATGCGTAAGTCTACCAAGGGTATGATCCCACCGCGCAGATTAATGACACCTGCCATATAGGGAAGGCTTTTGGGAATTTTAGTAATTTCCGGAACCTCCAATACCTCTTTTATTTTAAGTACATGAAAAGCATAAGTTTCATTTTCTAATTGAAAAGTTAAAAACTGTCTTGTCTGAATTTTGCTTTCTTCCATGGAATTCTCCTTATATCAAACCTCATTGTAAACGTAATCAATTTTACCTTCAATTTTTTCAGCGATTTTACTTATATCTAAAATAAGCGCGATATGACCATCACCAAGCACAGTCGCTCCTGATACTTCCTCGATATGACTATATACCTGACTCACCGACTTAATAACCGTTTGATGTTTTCTAAGAGCCCTGTCAACTTGCAATGCCAAAAGCTTGTCACCCACTCTAACAACAATAATCTGCTGCATATCGAGAGTCTTTCTTTGAATATTGAAAAACTCGGCCATATTAATACAAGGAATAACCAAATCACGATAGCAAATGGCATTTCCATCAGGGTTACAAAATAATTCATCATAACAATCCAGACATTCTACAACAGATGACAAATTAATTATAAAGTGGCTATCAGCAACAACAAAAAGGAGACCATCAATTATCGCGAGAGTTAATGGAATTTTAATAATCAATTCTGTACCCTCACCTGGCTTAGAATTTATTGTAATAAAGCCACGCAGTTTTTCTATATTTTTTTTAACCACATCCATTCCAACGCCCCGTCCCGATATTTTGGACAGCTTCTGTGAAGTTGAAAATCCTGGTCTGAATATAAAATTTAATATCTGTTCATCGGTGAGCTTCACATCGGAATGAATCATTTTTAAATCCATTGCTTTATTCCGTATCAATTCCAAATCTAATCCCTTACCGTCATCTTTGATTGAAATCCTGACATAGGCTCCGGAATATTGCGCGCTGATCGAAATCGTTCCGACTTTATCTTTATTTTGTTTTATCCGCTCTTCGGAAAATTCTATACCATGGCCAACACAGTTTCGGATAATGTGCAATAATGGATCTTTCAGCGATTCAATCACATTCTTATCGACTTCAGTCTCACCGCCTGAAATTTTCAATTGCACCTCTTTTTTCTCCTGAATGGATAAATCCCTGATCAAGCGATTAAAAGTAGAAAAGATATGATTAAGCGGTATCATACGAATGTTAAGGGAATTTTCACGAAGCTCGCCAATCAGCCGATTAAGACGGTCTGAAATCACGTTTAGTTGAGTGTTTTTCATGGAAGCGCTGAACTGCTTTAACTGGGCCTCAAGTGTTACTAACTCACCAACCAGATTCACTAATTCATCCAGCTTGTCATTCTTCACACGAATTGTCATATTCTCAAATATCTGATTTCGTTTTTTCCTCTCTTCACGAACAATGTTCTGTTCCAGAAGAGCGGCATTAAGTTCATTCTTGGAAATAAGTCCTCGTTTGATAGCCAGCTCACCAAAAGCTGTATTATTTGATAATAACTTTTCCACATCCTTTGGGGAAATGCGTCTTCTGTTAACAAGTATCTCACCAAGGCGTTTATAATTAATATCATCAATTACATTACCTTCATCGATCAACTCAATGTCAACCTGAGAATCTACTTTTACGAATTGAAACACATCCTGAATTTCGGAAAGGTCTTTTGGAGTTACTAAAATACAGCCCCAAACCATATAACACTCTTTATCATCCAATTCACCGAGCAAAGGTATTTGTTCCGATTCCACAATAACATAACAAGTTCCCAAGCCCCTGAGCTGGTTCAGGATTTTAACAGGGTCATGACCCCGCATAAGTGTCTTTTTTGTTGGTTGAAAATAAATCCGATAAACCTTGTTCACATCACTTTCGTTATTCAACTGAGATACATCATCAGTAATTTTCTGCCCATGTTCTTCAACCTGAACGTTAAGAATATTCCTGATGTGTTCCATTTCATCATTTTTTTCATCATCACTTTTGGCTGTCATCACAATCTTTAAACTGTCACAAAAAGCAAGAGTCATCGAGATTAATTGAGCATTGATTTTACTTTGATTAGAGCGGATTTTATCAAAATGAGTTTCCATGATATGCGTAAGATCAGAAACTTCTTCATAACCTAACATTGAGCTTGTTCCCTTTATTGTATGAAGGGCCCTGAAAATCTCATTCACATATTCTGGATTTTCACTGTTTTTTTCAAGCATTAACGTATCTTTTTCTATAACCCGGATATATTCCAAAGTTTCTTCTAAATATGTTTGCTTTATTTGATTATCATTCATGACTTATTTCCTCGGAAAAAAGGCAAAAATTCTTTAAAGTGGCATCGTCAATACCATAGTTTTCAAGAATAGATTTGAACATATTTTTTTCACGCCAAACCAAGGTTAATTTTACTTGTTTTGATGCTACTGTTTTTAAAAATGAACAAAAAAGCTGAAAAAAAAAGAAGTCAAAATCATAAACATCTGAAACATCCAGAATGATTGCACTGTTCTCAAGGCCTGCAATAAAATTATCCTTCAGTTCTTCTATCTTGGAATAGTCCACTTTTCCTTTTATAAAAATATGGGCCGTATTTGTCTGATTAGCATCTTGCTTATCCAATTTTTAGTTTCTCCAATCCTATCAATAATTAAAATTGTAAAGCTAATAAAACTGTTAACAAATCGGCAAATTCATGATGATGTACCTTATATAAGTCTATTCATTTATAAAATTTAGTCAAATAGATAGGTTAATTCTTTAAAAAAATATTTAAATTTTTTAGCTTCTTTGCTTTTTGGGCGTTGCCTGCTTTCATTCCCTTCCAGCAGGCCGGGCTTTTAGGTTGCATGGACATAGTGAATCCCGATGAGGATTCATGCCATCGAGCAGCAAATCGAAGATTTATGACCAGGCCCGCCACTTCGCTGTCGCTTCGAAGGTTTTCGTGCTGGTCACAAATACTTCATATTTATTGCTCGCACATGCAACCTGTCTGGAAATTATCAAGAGGAAAACGCTTTGGTGTATCATTTTTGTAAAAATGGTACACCTTGGCTCCAATCCCAAACGCTTTTAACACAGCCGCGCCTGTTTGCTAAACAAATATAAAATATTTATTAGCAAGGAGTCAGTTGACCGGAAACTATATCTGAAGATAAAAATTGCTTTTGCTTTAGCTAGCCCATAAAACTTTAGCTTCTAGTTCCGGAAACCAGGGGCCTTCCCAGGGTTCCACTATCGCTTTAAATTAAAAGGCACCGATGAATCGCCCTTTTTTTGTTGGACGCGTCAATTTTTGAAAATCAATCCAATCCAATTTTAATTTTGGACAACCTAAAAAAACATAGGTCATTTTTTTGCTTCCTTAACAAAAATTATCATCTCAGGGAAGTTCTTCGATCCAACTTTTAATAGTAACCGCTGCCTCTTTTACTGTCTTTTTACCATGAGGCCCTTTTTCGACAAGAATATATTTTTTTAATGGCTGCTTCCACTTTTCATAAAGCGCGTCGCAGCCGGATTTGTCAACAATGCTATCCGCTGTTCCGTAAATTAGTAAAAGCGGAGAATTTGCTTGCTCCCCATAGAAAAGCATATTGTCCATTAACTTTCTGGATTCAAACATCATATACATGCTGAAATATTTAACCAGTAAAGGATTATTATTTCTCTTCTGCGCTTCCTCCCTTTCCTCTGAATTCTTGATAAGCTCAGGCTTTCCAGCCATATTAACCACAGGAGTATGAGGAGCAAAAATAAAATAAGCACCGTAGATAATATAATCCCATAAAGAAGGAGTCATGCCCTGGGAATTTTTCATCTTATAAGGCGGGTTTATCAAAATAATACCATCGGTTCTGGAAAGCTTTCTGCAAACATATAGAGCCACAGCCGTGGACATACTGTGGCCATATAGGATAATTTTTTCATGACGATTGGCATCAAAAAAATCCTTCTGAATAACTTCTTCATAATCCAGCAGAAAACGCCCAAAATCCTTAATATCACCCCTTGTTCCCTGGGAATAACCAGTCCCCCTGGGATGAATAATAACCACCCGGTTGCCTCCAGCGCTTAACAGCGAGATAATATCTTCTTCCTGGTAGTGATCAATACCAGTGATTCCAGAAAGAATATAAATGGAAGCGCGAATCTCACCTTCAGGTTGATAACTGTAAACAAAAAGTTGTGAATTGTCGCTTACGTTTATAAAACAACCTGGTTCGTGAGGTTCTTTTACCGGAGCATCGGGATTTTCAAACCCGGCGCAACAATCAAGAAACAATAAAGGAAGAAAACAGAAATATATGGCTTTGATTTTCTTTTTTATCATAAATATAGATTAACATGAAAGAGACTGATTGCCTACTGGTTTCAGGAAACAAAATAGTTCGGAATTTGTATTTAAGCAGCAATTTAATAATTTCGATTTTTATTACTTAATTTGTATTTGTTTAGCTTTAACAGGAATCACTATTTTTAGCGTTAAGGATTGTAATAATAGCAAGTTATTTTTTCAAAAATGACTTGCTA
>JAFGWI010000033.1 GCA_016937215.1 Spirochaetales bacterium
AATATCCGGTAAAAAACGCTTTGGCCTGCAATTTTTGAAAAAATTGCAGGCCATGCCTCCTATCCCTAACGCATTTATAACCAAATTGTAAATTAGCTAAACAAGTACCTTTATTTTAATTGACTTAAATCTAGTTTTCACAAAAAAACCCCTATTCTTTCACTTAATGGCATTTCGATTTAACCCTGGGAAATATTGACATTATGCCATCATTACTATAAAAATATTTAAATAATGAACATAAAAAAGATAGATATTTCTATAGTCATTGTAAATTGGAATACTAAAAAGCTCCTCATAGATTGTATTAAATCAATTATAAATACAACAAAAGAATCAACATATGAAATTATTCTTGTCGATAATAATTCGAGTGACGGCTCTGTTGAATATATCCGTGAACACTATAAAGATACGATTATCATTGAAAATAAAGAAAATAAAGGTTTCGCTTGTGCAAACAATCAAGGGATGAAGGCTGCTCGAGGCCAATACATTTGCTTAAGTAATTCTGATATAAAAATACTTGATCCATGTCTGGATAAGATGAAAAAATACATGGATGAAACACCTGACGCAGGTATGATTGCACCCAAACTATTGAATGGGGATTATACTCTTCAAAATAATTGCCGCAATTTCCCAGGTTTAATCCAAATCCTTTTAAATGCATTCTTCATAGTTAATAAAAACCAAATTCCTTCAAAAATATTCAAAGACATACATGAGGTGAATGCGGTTACAGGCGCTTTTGTGATGGTCAGAGATCAAGCCCTGAATGAAGTTGGGTTATTTGATGAACGTTTCTTCTTTTACGCTGAAGATATTGATTGGTCAAAAAGATTTTGGAATAAAGGATGGAAAGTCATATATTTCCCTTTAGTCAGAGCCATACACTACGGGGGGCAAAGTTCCAGTGTTGCACCGATTCAATATCGCCTACAAATGCTTAAAGCTGATATACAATATATCGAAAAGTATTTTTCGATAAAAAAACAATATTTATTTTATATATTTTTAATAATTCATCATTTTATTCGTGTTTTTGCCTCTGCGATTGTCCTTTATATGAACAACAAAAATCGAAAATTTCTCACATACTTCAAAAAAAGAGAATGGATTTGCCTAAAATGGTTAATAAAAGTTAAAATTTTGGGTTTAAAGGAAAAATCATAATGAGGAAAAAAAAAATTATTTTGTCATTATTAATATTAATACCTTTTATCATCCATAGTGCAGATTATTATATTGATAGTCTTAAAGGAAATGATCTTTCGGGCAACGGCACCCAAAATAAGCCATACAAAAGTATAGATAAAATTAAAGATACCCTTAAATCAAAAGATAAGATTTTGCTTCATAATGGTCATTATGGAAAAATTAAATTCGCTGATACACCAAAGAATCTATTTAGCGACTGGGTAGAAATCAAGGCTGCCAAGGGGCATTATCCAAAAATAGAATCCATTCAAATTGGTAATTTCAATGCTTCATTCACAGGCACAAACAATAAAGGCAGCTTTAATGCTTTTTTAAAGTTTTCAAATCTGATAATACAGGACGGCATTCAGATCAATGGGGCTCAGCATTTAATCCTGGACAATTGCCGCATTGAAAGAACCCCCCCATGGAGAGGCAGCGTGGAAAATATAGAAAAAACAGCTGTTTTTATTCGTGCCGGATCCAATATCACAGTACAAAATTGTGAAATAACAAACACCGGAACAGCCATATCCATGCGCGGGGAAAATTTAAATATCCTAAATAATCACATCCATGATATTACCCACGACGGAATTCGATGTATTGGAGCATGGAATTCACTAGTTGAAGGAAACAAAATTCACGGGCTCGACGATGGCGTTGATGATTCAGATATGGGCGCATCAGAATGGAACCGTCATTGCGATGGCATCCATATTTACATTCCTGGCCCTGGGATAGCGGGTTATCAGAATCATAATGTCACATTCCGCTCCAATATTATCTATGACTGTGAATCTCAAGGAGTACAGTTCAACAACTACTATAAAACCGCCGACAAAGTACAGAATGAAATGATAATTT
The DNA here is from genome assembly GCA_016937215.1 of Spirochaetales bacterium. GTDB lineage: Bacteria > Spirochaetota > Spirochaetia > SZUA-6 > JAFGRV01 > JAFGWI01. The sequence continues at coordinate 2,068 of JAFGWI010000033.1, forward strand.
TTGAAAACAATATTTTTGGTCCTACTAAATCCAATGTTTTCAACAATGCTGACCCTGTAGACACTTTAATTTTCCGTCACAACACTATCGTTTACTTTCCAGAAGGGAAATCTTACATTTCACCTTTTCGAAAAATTATTTTAGATAATTATACTGTACGCATATCAGAACAATCAAAAAATGTTTTTATTTATAATAATATTTTAGGAAAATTGGATTATTATAGCGATATAAATTTTCATGATTTTAATATCATAACGACCCCACAAAAGGATTTTCCTTATGGACGTTTTTCATATACGAATAGCAATGTTGATTTTATCAACCCAGAAAGCATGGATGGCAAACTAAAGAAAGAATCAATAGCCATTAACAAAGGAACCAGACTGCTTGCAGAGCATGGCATTTATGAAAAAGATATTTACGGCACACAAAGAGACGCGCGTCCAGATATTGGGGCCTTCGAATATCCGGATTTAAAACCCCAACCAGAAAACGAAAATCAGAATTTCAAAGGACCATTGACGAAATTAACAGATGATTTTGAAGATGGTAATCTGGGAAAAGACACCTATTTAACATCCTCAGATTCAAAAGGACTTTCATGGACAAATCTGACGGAAATGAAATTTACTGTGCGATCGAACAATGATATCAAAGGCAACCATCTTTCCGGACCCTTTCTCAAGGGCGAATCTTTAATACTTGCAAAAGAAATTGACCTGAAAAATTTCAGCTTTGAATTCAAGGCAACAAACTTTTTTCTAAAAAAAGGCTCCGGACCTGTTATATTATATATCGATCAAAACAACTACTACAAGCTTGATATTGCATCGGAAGCTGGTGCGGTATACCGTAATATGGATAAGAAAGTAGAAATTGTTTATATTTCTCCCTTATTGAAACTGAATCCGGCTGAGACAAAAACATACAAAATTCGAATACACCACGATAATGATTCCATTAACTTTGAATTTGTTGTTAATGATACAATTCTTAAATTTAAAGACAGCTTTACAAAAATCAATTCCATCTTTCCGAAAGGAAAAATCGGATTTTATAAGAGCACAGACATCGATTATCACCGAATTATTTTTGATGATATAAAACTTTCGTTAGAATAACAAACAGGAGCACATAGAATGAACCCAATCCTCAAAAAAGCATCTTACATTATATTACCTACTTGGTTTCGCGGTATTGTAAAACGGCTTTACTTAAAAATAATTCGTCAATTATGGCGAATGCGCAGTATAAAATATGGAAAAGGAGCTTTCATAGGCAGCTATTTCAGAATCAATAACAAAACCAGAAACAAGGCTTACCTGGGTGACTATTCCAACACCGAAGAATATAATATTTGGGACTTAAGCCTAGGACCCATTACAATCGGTAAAAACTGCTTTTTCGGTCTACACAATATCGTTATGGGTCCTGTTGAAATTGGCGATAATTTATCTACCGGACCACATGTCAAAATCCTTGGGCCAAGACATGCTATAACCGGTTATGAAAATATCGATGTAAATAAAAAAACCATCATCGGCAACAATGTATGGATCAGTACTGATTCCATCATTTTGTCAGGTGTTACTATTGGAGATAATGCAGTTATAGGGCCTGCTTCATTAGTCACAAAGGATGTACCTCCAGGAGCCTATGTTGCAGGAAATCCAGCCCGCGATTTAACCAGAGTGACTTCTTTCAAATCAGCTGAAAAATCCAATGACTAAAAATTTATATTTTAGTATACATATAGTAACACATTTTGAAAAAGGGGCCCTGAATGAATAAAATTTTAATGTTTATGACAAGTATACTGATCCTTATAACGTCCTGTGGGGGGAAATCTGTGAAAATAGAACAATTAGATTATAAATTAAGTGAAATTGAAAAAAAGTCACTGGAAAATAAAACATATTTTTTTGGCCATCAATCTGTGGGTTTCAACATAATAGATGGAATGACGGCAATTTTAAATGAAAACAAAACAGAATTCAACATCATTGAGATTAAAAATAACAAAACAATCAGCAAGCCAGAAAAGGGTACCTTTCTTCATGCTGTTATGGACGAAAATTTCTACCCATTAAAAAAAATCGATAATTTTAATGCTATTTTAACAAAAGAACCATTAAACCAATTGGATGTAGCCATGCTAAAATTCTGTTATGTCGATATCACAACAGACGGAGACATAAATGAATTATTCAAAGAATACACAAGCACGATTGCAAATCTTGAAAATAAATATCCAAATACAAAATTTATCTACATAACGACTCCACTGGTTGCCCCTGATATTGATTTTATTGCCACTTCCAAAAATTTTCTCAAAGGAATATTAGGCAAATCCAAATGGGGGTATGAGGACAATCTTAAAAGAAATGAATTTAATAATTTACTACGGAAAAACTATAGTCAAACAGGAAGACTTTTTGATCTTGCCTTTTACGAATCAAAACTTGAAGATGGTACCCGAAATTCTGTAAGGTATAAAAATACAGAAATATTCACAATGTTACCGCAATACACTAACGATGGAGGCCATTTAAACGAATTAGGCAAAAAAAACATGGCTTATTACTTTTTAAAATTCCTCGCTCAATTATAAAATTATGAAAACAGAAAAAATTAGCATTGTCATTCCGACATTTAATAGAAAAAACGATATTTGTGAAGTTCTCGATTCTTTACAACAACAAAATTACGAGAATTATGAAATAATAGTAATTGACGATTGCTCAACAGATGGGTCAAAAAATTATATACAAATAAAGTATCCAGGAATAATTTGTCTTTCGACACCTATTAATTCAGGTCCGGCAATTGCCAGAAATATCGGACTAGAAAAAGCATCTGGTTCAATCATTGTAGGCATCGACAGCGATGTAATCATCAGTGACAAAGAATTGCTTAATAAAACAATTAGCTGCTTTGAAAAACACCCTGAAGCAGATTGCCTATCTTTTAGAATTCTAAATTACTATGACAAAAAGGATGATGAAGGAAGGTGGTGGCATCCACACACAATAGAGACTCATTTTAACAAGTATTTCTATTCAAATTATTTTAGTGGGACAGGTTATGCTGTTAAACGATCCTTGATAGAAACTGTAGGTTATTTTCCTGATTACGTGTTTATGGACAACGAAGAGGTAGATTATTCACTTAGAATAATTAATAGTAATCTAAATATTCTCTACACACCCGAAATATTTGTGCTACACAAAATTTCCCGAAAAGCCCGAATGAGCGATATACCATTTTTTTTCAAACGGCGCAATCAAATATGGATGGTAATTCGATACTATCCAATCATAAAAGGTATCAGTTATTTGATTCCCAGAATCATTAAAACTTTTTTACTATCGCTACGTAAGAAAAAATTAAAATTATATTTTAAAGGTTTACTTCAAGCTATAAAAGAAACACCAAAACACATAGCTGTTAGAAAACCATTCAATAAAAAATTCTGGAAAAGGATTGCAGCTATCAACCAAGAAAAATTCAATCCTGGAGATGAAAAATATTATGTCCAATAAATTAAATTTATTAAAAAAATTCATTACATACATACCAGGACATATTGTTCCTGCATTTTTCACGTTCTTATCTGCCTATATCTTCACAAGAATTTTTAATGAAAATGACTATGGTTTTTTTATTCTCATCCTAAGCGTTATAAATCCTATAAGACAGGTTATAGGCAATTGGCTGCAACAGTCTACAGCACGCTTCATTCCAATGGTAAAGACAAAGGATGAATTGAAATCTATTAAAATTATCATTGTATTTAATCTATGGGCTATCACAATCACAACAACAATTCTTGGAATATTTACATACATTATTGTGGGTGAAGAATTCAAACAATTTATATTACCAGCCTGTCTTATAATTATTGGTCTTGATTTTTTTGATACATTCAACAATATATTAATGGCTGAATCTCGAGCAACAGCATTTATGGTAAACAAACTTATTAACAGTATCCTGACCTTCGGATTTCGAATATTACTTATCTTCCTATTATACCAAGGGATAAGTGGATTAATTTGGGGTATGGCAATCGCCCCTTTGATATATATTCCTATAATGTGGGTGCAAACAGAAATGCCTCACCCATTAACAATTCTAAATAAGGAATTACTAGCCACGCTTAAAACTAAAACAATTGAATTTTTAAAATATGGCTTGCCGATGGCCGGCTATGTGTTCGCAGCAGCATTATTAGAGATCGGAGATCGTTATATTCTACAGTTTATGTATGGAACCAGTGCCGTAGGAGAATACAGCGCCAGCTATCAATTAATAAATGGCGGTGCCTTATTGCTTATCGCGCCAATACATTTAACCTTCTATCCCTTTTTAATGAAATATTATAATAAAAACGATAAAGCAAGCGTAGGGAAAATTCTTGCGCAAATTATTGAAGTTTTTCTCTTCTTCGGAATACTGATTACTGGATTAATCTATCTTTTCTCAAAAGATATAGCCTTATTTCTTGGCGAAGAATTTCGCGAGGCTCATGTTGTCATGCCCTTTGTTTTTGCTGGAGTTATTTTATGGCATTGCGGATTATTTGTACACAAACCTATTGAGTTTAATAAGAAAACCTATATTCTTTTTATCACAAGCATGGCTGCTGCGGCACTTAATTTTTTACTCAATTTATTTATGATAAAACAATTTGGATATATGGGAGCCGCTTATACAACATTTCTCTCGTATTTGTTTTATCTATTTGTAACAGGTTACATTGGTCGTAAATTTCTGCCATGGAAATTAAATTTAAAAAAAATGATAATTCAAATATTTTTTATTGGAATTTCAGTCGCTATTTTATTTTTTGTGAAATATTATTTTGAAACACATTTTTCATATTTTTTGAGTATTATTATCACTTTAATATTTGCAAGTATTTTCTTTATCATTCTCATTTATTACGTATTTAAGACAATGATTAAGAACAACAAGTAATTGATAAAAAATCGGAAATATGTTAGTATATATATAATTTTCCATTACAAAATATGGATATTATTATTGTCCATTCAAACTTAGTGTTGTAAATTTATTTATTATTTTTTAATGTATCCTATATTCCACAGTGAATTTAGATAATTTTTAGCAGTGAAAATGGAATATATAATAAAAAATTACTTGATTATAAATTTATTAAAGTTTAAAATACGCAAAAAGCTAATTAATATTAATTAAAAGTTCAGAATTCTTTATCAAATTTTGATACTTGTTTAGCTAAATCAAAATTTAGATATAAATGCCTTAGGGATAAGAGTGCATGGCAATCAATTTTATCAAAAATTAATTGTCAAAGTGTTTTTATTGGATAATTTTAAGTAAAAACATTTCAGAGCGACAGCGAAGTGCCATATATCCCAGACTACAACAGACAGGCAATGCCCCAAAAGCATAGAATCTGAATAAAAAGAAATTTAATTTCTTTGTCTAAAAGTTTTTTTGTTTGGCCAATAAAAAATTTAAAGGTGTACGTTCATATGAGAATCAGTATTTTCGGATTAGGTTATGTAGGTGTGGTTTCTGCAGCATGTTTATCTTCGGCAGGTCATACTATAATTGGTGTAGATATTAATAACACCAAAATTGAAATGATGAATTCAGGTAAATCACCCATCATTGAAAAAGATGTTGAAAAAATATTAGCTGAATCGATAAAAAACAATCTAATACGAGCCACCATTGATACCGATGAAGCAATTTTGAACACAGACTATTCACTTATTTGTGTCGGTACTCCAAGCAATAAAAACGGTAGTTTAGACATAAAGTATATTGAATCTGTTACTAAACAAATTGCTCAGGCGCTTAAGAAAAAAGAGAAACCCCACTTTTTAATTTATAGAAGCACAATGGTTCCCGGCACAGTAAGACAGCTAATAATTCCATTACTTGAGCAGGAATCCAATAAAACTGAAGGAATTGATTTTTTTGTTGCATTCAATCCAGAGTTTTTAAGAGAATCCACCGCTGTATATGATTTTAACAACCCACCCAAAACTGTAATCGGCTGTGATAACGTCTCTATCGCAAACGAAATAATGGCTATTTATGAAAATGTTCCTGGTCCTAAAATTAGTACGACTTTGGAAGTAGCTGAAATGGTAAAATACGTGGATAACACCTTTCATGCATTAAAAATCACCTTTGGAAATGAAATTGGACATATATGTAAACAACTTGGCATAGATAGTCATAAAGTGATGAGTATTTTTCTCCAAGATACAAAATTAAATATTTCAAACGCATACTTAATGCCTGGTTTTGCATTTGGTGGTTCCTGTTTACCAAAAGATCTCAGGGCAATGAACTATTTAGCAAGAAACCTAGATTTAGACCTTCCTTTGCTCAATTCGATGCTACAAAGTAATGATATTCAGATAAACGAGGCTTTCGAAAAAATTGAATCCTTTAAAAAAAGAAAAATCGGAATAGCTGGATTTGCGTTTAAATCAGGAACTGATGACTTACGAGAAAGCCCGATTGTTACCTTAATCGAAAAGCTGATTGGAAAAGGGTATCTGTTAAAATTATATGATAAAAACGTCTCAATTGCACGATTGATAGGAGCTAATAAAGAATATATTAACCAACATATATCACATATTTCTTCATTAATGGTAGATAATATAGACGATCTTAATGACTGCGATATTATCGTAATTGGAAATAAAGATAACGATTTTAAATCTTTTCTAAACAAATCCGATAAAATCATTTATGATCTTGTTCGAATCGGTGAACCAAAAAATACAGGGAAAAACTATGAAGGAATTTGCTGGTAAAAAAATACTTATATGCGTAGAAAATTTGCCGAGTCCTTTTGACAGAAGAGTCTGGCAAGAAGCTACCGCATTACGCGATAAGGGCGCAACCGTATCCATCATTTGTCCAACAGGAAAAGGATATGAAAAGAAATTTGAAATAATCGATGATATAGCAATTTATAGATATAAATTACCATATGAGGCTGATGACACAAAGGGATATTTAATAGAATATTCAGCAGCACTATGGAATCAATTTTGCCTCACATGGAAAGTACTTATAAAAACAGGTATCGATATAATTCACCTTTGTAATCCACCAGACTTACTATACTTAGCAGCACTTCCATTCAAAATATTCGGATGCAAACTACTCTTTGATCATCATGATATAAATCCTGAATTATATCTCGCAAAATTCGGCAAAAAAGATTTTGGCTATAAACTAATGTTGTTTTTTGAAAAAAGAACATTTCGTAATGCTAAAATTTGTATTGCCACAAATGAATCATACAAAAAAATAGCTATAGAACGCGGAGGTAAAAAACCTCAAGATGTCTTTGTTGTAAGAAGCGGGCCTTGTCTTGAAAGACTAAAAATAATTAGTCCAAAAATCGAATTGAAAAAAAAGAAAGATTATGCGTTAGGATATTTAGGTGTAATTGGAAAACAAGAAGGTCTTGAATATTTAATAAATGCCTTGAAATATATGAAAGAAAAAATGAATACAAATAATGTGCACTTAATCTGTGTTGGTGGCGGGACCGAACTTGAAAATATAAAAGCATATGCCAAAAAATGCGGGTTATCAGAAGATGTAACATTTACAGGAAGAATTCCTGATAATGAAATGCTCGAAGCATTAAACACTGCTGACATTTGTATAAACCCAGATGAATACAATGAAATGAATGATAAATCCACTATGAATAAAATAATGGAATATATGGCTTTAAAAAAACCAATTGTACAATTCGACTTGACTGAAGGAAAATTTTCAGCACAAAAGGCTTCACTTTACGCAAAAAAAAATGATTATATTGATTTAGCAAAAAAAATTGTGGAATTATTGGCAGATCCACAAAAAAGAAAAGAAATGGGGGAATTTGGATATAATCGCGTAAAAAATGTACTTCAATGGAAATTCGAGAAAGAAAATTTATATAACGCTTATAGAAGAATATTTAAAAAATAAGGATACATCGCTTCATATAAATCAAAACACTTTGAAAGTTTTAAGTTTTTACATTTGTAAGAAACCCTACTTTGCTGATATTTTTTGTCTTTACAAGATATTACCTTCCCTGTAGCCGAATAAAAGTATAATCAATACTCTGTTCACGCTGAATCCGAAAAATTATCAAGTTGAAACAAAAAATTACCTAATTTCATAGACCAATGCCAACACAGCGCAAAAAAATAATATACAAATTCAAGCGCTGTAATCAACATTCTTTCGGCAAGTCGGTCTATTCCAAACTTCTCTATCGCTTCAAAGGTATTCTACCGGAAAATAGATTAGTCAGAAAAAACTTAGTTGTGCCAATTTTGAAAAATTGGCACATTCTGCCTGCTATATATATCACAACTACTTTAAATCACAATTTTAAAATTATCAAAAAAATCACCTTTTTTTATTTATGACAACCTAAAAATGTAACCCCCAATGGTTTTTGACCTACAACATACCTATCATATGAATAGTCGAAAAAATGAAAATTATCAAAGACTACATTTTTCGCTGTGAACGGTTGGGCTAAATTTTCGACATTCATTTGTATCTGTTGTTCAGATAAATTAATATTTTTGAATAACACATTCTCAAAGTTACCAAGAAGGAATGAAAATGGAGGACCGCCTCTTTTTTCATCTTCAGGGTTTTTATAATAATTATCAATAGAAATATCGATAAAAGCACTATTCCTAAGAGTTTCAATTCCAGGTTTATTTTCTCGATCTGGTTCCAGAATAAAGGACTGACAGAAAATATTTGTCCCAGTTAATCCATATATTAGGATGTTATCCTTTTCATCCCACAATTGATAAATATCGGTATGGTGCTCTACTACTTCCCAATCAATATCAGAAACAGTGCAATTTAAAATACATTTTGACATTTGATAACAATCACCAATAATATTAGAAACTGAGCTATTCCTTACTAAAGCAGTATAAATAAATCCGAATTTTCCTCTTTCAGCCACACTGTCAGTAACGTAATAAAAGGTCCGCTCAAATATATTGCCTACATATGTACTACCTTCCATATCTGCTAAATTGGGTATGTTATCAGTAATCCTGCAACGATCAAACCAAAGATAATCATTGTCTCTCGTCATGTATCTAAAAAAATGATTACTCTCATAAGTAAAATCCAATGTAACATTTTCCCATTTTAAATGGGACACTTTAGGTAGAAATGTACGTAATTCGGTGTTACTGCTAATAATCACCACTTCATCCCGGTCGAGATTGGGGGCAGGCTTTATGGTGATATATCTATCAACCATAGTGTATTGATCACCACCAGCATTTCTATAAGGTGCTTCATAGTGTCCTTCCACCATTAGTATAACATTATCACCACCAGAAACGGTATTATAATCCAGCGCGCGTGTTAATGTTCTAAATGGAGACTGCGAACTTCCATCTCCACTTATGTCGTTTCCATTTGTAGGATGAACATAAAAATTTTTATATAAAAGCGAATGTTTTGAATTATTCATTATGGTAATATCCAAATGACGGGTAACACCATTGTTTGGTTTCACATCAGCAAATACCATAAGCGGGCCATCTGACAATTCTGATAGATTGAACTTGACCCAATATTCATTTATTCCTGTTCGATCATTAAAAGTCATAACATTTACAGAATCCATTAATGTGTCACCATTTTTATCAACAATGGTATATTCTACCTTTTCAATTCCATCAATATGGAATGCCACTACACCCAACTTAGTCAAAGACTCAAAGGTTCTATATGGAACAATATTAAAATGGGCTGTAGGATGTTCTGTTATATAGTTTTCGTCTTGAGACGGAATATGCAACAAACAGCTCCCTAATAAAACCATAATTAAAAATAAATATGCTATTTTCAACATATCCCACCTTTCTCCAGTTTCACATCAAGCATTTTTATTTCTTAAAATTTCTTTTTTTCATTCTTAATAAGAAAAGTTTTTTTGGATAATTATTCATTATAACCAAGTATTTTAGCCATTAAATACCAAAACGCCTTCGCCTTAATTTCAGCATGTTCAGGTCTTGTATGATAAGGATTACCGGTATAGCCCGTAATTTCTGGATATTTAAGTAAATTGTTAGCAGAAAAATCATAGGGGCCCCACACTTCATGACAGGAACGAAATTCAATAGATTGTGTAATTCCATCAAAATTAATTTGAGCTCTTCTCGAAGGCGACAAACTCCATGTTCCTTCCCAGTCGAAATTACCAAAGAAATTGCCGCGGCCATTGGTCAAACCCCAATAATCCATATCAGCAAAGTCAAAGAGCCAGCGCTTATTCTCAATACAATGATTTCTAATTAGTTCATTACATTTCCACACCATTGCTCCTTGTTGATCAGCATAAGAGCTAACCGGATTACTTCCATATTTAGCTTTACTATATTGTCCATGAGCAGTGGCAAATACAAAGATTACAGCAGTATAATCTGTCCTTCCTTTAGAACCTCCAGATTCATACATTGTAATGAGGTTCTCCATGGCTCTTAAATATCCTTTTGCCATGTTATCCCCATTATTATTACCTCCCCAAATCGAACCCAGTTCTGAACAAAACATATATACACAGACATTTATCAATGGCTCCTCATTTATTAAAAACTTATTAAAATTAGAATCTAGATAGTTTTCTATGATATATGGCCCCTGATTTCTGTCCCAATTCACATCCGATTTGGGCCCTCCAAAATAATGATGGGGTTCAATAAAACTTTCATCTTCATATCTTTCACTTTTATCCAACTCACTTATGAAAGGAAGCCCTCTTGTGACATTGATAATTTGATTATTATGAGTTGGAATACTCTTGGTTGTATTTTCAACATATTCAAATTTTGAATCCCCTTTAGCAAGTTCCTTAAGGCCAAAAGCACTAACCTGAGCCGCATGAGATCTTCCTGCAAAATGGATATTTAAATTTTGCTTTATTTTTGTAATATATTCCTCTGCAATATCTAAATTTACAACATTATGATTTGCAATAAAGGGTTCTGTTATATTTTCATTTTGCGAATTTTTTGTATGGTTATTATTAAAAAAACCCTGACTGGAAATATCACAAGAGGCCAAAGACACCAAAAAAATCAATAAAAAATATTTCATCTCAACCCATCCTCATCTCATTCAAATATAGCTTTTTAAGTTGTTTTGAACAAGAAAATCTTGTCGATTTGTACGCCTTTTACAGTAAATTATACCAAATGGCATAACCCATTCACTCATAGAACCGATAAAAAGATTCAATGCTATAGCCATTTACCCAGCACCTCAAAAAACAAATTTTGATTATTTTTGTTAGAATTACTCATTTTCCTACAAGAAAAAAGGCAAATATTGTCAAAAACCTGCTTTTCAGTACACCAGCCTACCTTCCACGACTTAGTAAGATAATTTCTTATATTATTAGGAATTAGAAAATTGAGATTCTTAAAATCGCCTTTTCTGCTTTTCCAAAATATAAGAAACTGCTGTTTCAGCACATAACATAAAAAAAGTATACCATATTAAAGCTTTCATGAAAACCTTGTTATCTGTGAGTTGATGATTTTTGACGATAGTTTTGATTTTTAATGAAGAAATCGATAAAATGGTAATTGTTAAGCTAAATCAAAATTTGGCTAAAAATGCTTTTAAGATAGAAGACATGCCCCGAATCCCTAAATCATTCTGGAATAAAATCCAAATTAGCCTTACAGATGCTTATTAGGGGGGCTCAAAGGGAACAACTTTTTCCAAGGATATAAACCCATCACGGCCAAGAGTGGCAATTCCATCATTATTGTCTATGGATTAGAATATAAGGTTCGAAGGCTATTGTCATGTATTGGCAGACAAGATTGATTGACATTAAAGAAATAAAGAGTATAGACTGCTTATGTGGAAAATACAGGCGAGTACAATAGCAGCAATATCCATCCATTAGCATTACTTGTATTACTAATATTAGGTATTTGTATTTTGGTTTTAAAACGAGATTACACCTTAATACCTATTGTAGTGGCTGTTTGCTTTATTCCCTTCGCTCAACGCTTGGTCATCGCCGGGTTTGACTTTACAATTTTAAGATTTCTGGTGCTATTTGCATGGATTCGGATGATACTACGAAACGAATTTAGTGGGTACAAATGGCATTATCTCGATATTTTGCTCGTGTTATATATTATTATTGATGGGTTGATTTTTTTTATTGCGGTTCCTGTAACCAATGCTCTCGTTTATAAACTCGGCAAAGCCTTTGATTATATTGGCCTCTATTTTCTATTTCGAATCGCTCTTAAAACAAAAGATGATATAAAAAAAGCAATCTGGATATTTATTATACTCAGCATACCTGTAATGATATTTTTCTCAGTTGAAAAAGTAACCGGTGTTAATATGTTTTCAATTTTTGGAGGCGTTCCTCAATTCACCCTTATGCGAGAAGGCACCCTTCGTGTCCAAGGTGCCTTTAGCCACCCTATTTTAGCTGGAACCTTTTGGGCATTGGTACTCCCTCTTGTAATCCCTTGTATACAGGATAAAACCGGAATACAACGAACCATAGGCTACATTGGTTTGTTCAGTATCATTTTATGTATTTTTTTGACAGCATCCAGCACTCCATTAATGGTTGCCTTCTGCACGGTTGTGGGAATGGCTATGTTTTATTTCCGCTATAAAATGAAAAAAGTTAGATTAGCAATCCTGGCAGGATATATCGGCCTTGATTTAATTATGGTAGCACCCGTATATTCATTAATTGCGCGTATCGACCTTACTGGTGGATCTACAGGATGGCATAGGTATAATTTGATTCATCAAGCTATTTTACATTTCCCCCAATGGGCAGTCCTTGGAATGGGTACAGTCTCAACTGAAACTTGGGGCTGGGGGCTTTGGGATGTAACATGTGAATATGTGGCAATAGGCATATCAGGCGGGGCACTGACATTAATTGTGTATTTATTAATTTTAATTTTCGCGTTTCGAGAAGTTGGCATTGCCATTAATAACAGCATAGACAATTCTCCAGATCAAAAATTTTGTTGGCATTTTGGAATAATGCTGCTCTCACATACCATAGCTTTTCTGGTTATATCTTATTTTGGCCAACTAATGATATTATTTATATTTTCAATAGCAGCCATCGCAGGGTTTAACAACTATCGAACAAAAGAACAATCAAACCAATAGCCTCACTTAAATATGTGAAACAACAGAACTGATTATCTTTTTTTAAATAAATTTAAAATTTTATTTTTTTGCTCTACAAAACCCAATTTTAAAAATATCACCTTTCCTAAAGTTAATATAAACTCTCTGACCATCCGCAGTGGAAAAAGAAATAAATTTTCAAGATAAATATTAATAGAAGATTCATTATGGGTTGGAATAATAAATTTTTTATCTAATAAATTCAAACTTACTCGTTTATTTTTTACACGATTTGAAACATTTCTATCATGAATAATCTGCACCCATACTTTATTGTCCAGCTGGGAAATAGGACTCAATTTTCCAATATCTCTATGTTGAGCATACCACACAGTACGAAGATTGGGTGTAATCCGTTCAATCAAACTGATGAATGGACCAGACCTGTCAACATGCTTGTATAATTTCCCTTGATAGTAAGCATATCCAATGGGAAAATTCAAAGCCATTTCATCGCATTTTATAAAATTCTTCTGAATATTTTCTATAAAATCACATGAGACAGTATCATCATTATCCAATCTTGTGGTAATTATATATTCAACTTTAGAGTTTTGCAGTTGTTGCTTAACTAAATTTGAGACGATTAATGGATTAAATTCATCTGAATATATAATCTCAATATTTTTATTTTTTGAATAAGCCAAAATTGCTTTATCGAATTGATCAGGAGTATTTTTATCAAAAAAAATAAACCATTTGTATTTAGAATTTGTCTGATTTTGCATTGCTTTTAAACAATATTTTTCAAATAGTGAAAATCGATTTAATTGCCATTCAATTCCTGGCAAAGAATTCATATCATCCTTCTTTAAACGCACGTTAAAACGTGTTATTACATAATGATCGAAAATATTATTTTCCATTTTTATTATTCCATTCAGCAAATGATTCATAAAAAAAATTTCTATTTATAATATAAGAAATTACTATTTTGTTACAGATAGCAAGTGCAAATGTTTTCTTAATTAAATAAATTGTACTAGTTTAACTAAATGGGGGCCTTTGTTTTAAACACGCATTAGGGATAGAAGGCATGACTGGCTTGCTATTTTTTAAGAAATAGCAAGCCAAAGCGTTTTCTGCCGAATAATTTCCGATAGAAAACCTTCATAGTAACAGCGAAGTTAGGATTCAGACTTATAGTGAATGCCAATGAGCATCCACCCCATCGAGCAATAAATGCGGAGCATTTATGACCAGAGGCTGGATAAACCGGCCTGCCATGCCTCTGGGTAGCAAGTAAGGCCTGGAGTATTCTGCTTAACAAATACAATAATTTACTAGAACTAATTTTAACAGTATTGACATTAGCAATTAGTACGCAACGCTATATTATTAACCTATTTTGTGCTAATAAGAATGTGCATACGCAATTTTCATTATCCTTACCAAACCGCAGTTCTGGATAAGCCAAATTAACACAAACTTGTAAAGATAATCATATAAAATTCAGGTTTTGTAACCACCCATTGTTAAATATTTTTTGTTCAAAAAATATTTAACAGAATAGAGATTAATCAACCACAGAATCATAGGCTTCCGTAAAATCACAGACCCATTGGTACAATTCTTTAGAATTACGTCGCTCGATTACCAATTCATCTTTGGGTTTTTTAGCAAACTTCTCTTTCAAACTCTTAAAAACCAAGGATAATATTGTGGGAATTGTCATAAAAATAATTTTCAGATCGAAAAACGGACTCATGCGACGTCCATAGGTAATATCCAATCGTATCATCTGTTTAAAAGTCAAATCATTTTTCCCACTAACTTGCCACAATCCGGTTAAACCAGGCACATAGTCAAAACGCCCCTGATGCCAGCGCAAATACTCCTTTGCTTCATATGGTATACATGGCCGCGGCCCTACCAGGCTCATATGACCAAAAAATATGTTCAAAAGTTGTGGTAATTCATCAATACATGTTTTTCTTAATATATTTCCACCAGGAATAATTCGTTTATCATTTTTATCATCCAGTTTCGTAATCTTGCTACCAGAAGCAATGACATTCTTCATCAAGTTCATATGTTCGTTTTCATCATTATTAACCTTCATGGTACGGAATTTATATAAGGTGAATATTTTACCCTTATGACCGACTCTCTTCTGAGTGAAAAAAACAGGACCGGGTGACACAATTTTTATATAAATCCCCACAAGCAATAGAAGAGGCAAACTGATTAAAATACTAAAACCCGACACCACAATATCCATAGTTCTTTTCCATAAAGGCATTTTTTTAGAGATAATCGACTTAAATTGGTCGGAACTTTGTAGAATATTATTTCCATAGTCAATTGATGAGGCATTTTTATCATTCAATAGAGTACCGAGGTTCATAACAGTAAGGTTTTCATCAGGCTTTCCCCTTTTACTATCTTTCTGATCATCAAAATCCGATTTCTGAATCCAATGATCAGGATAAATGAAGACAGTAAAGGGAGGAGGCGCTTGAGAAACAAATATTTCCGCGCTGACGTCAACAGCAAGATGCCAAGCTCCTCTTAATGAAGAACCATGCAGGATGACACCGATTATATTTTTATCAAACCATCCGATTATATCCACTTTTCGAATACGATCATATAAATGATGTATGAATTTTTTCAAAATCTTTTTATGCTTAATGTTTTGCAATTCAAACAAAACCAAAGCAAATTGAGATTCATTTCTATCAGAACGAGCACGCTCTATTTTAAGATTGTAGTGGAAATGCGCAGTATCGAGTATCCCAATATTGTTCTGGCTAATCTGGGATATTAACTTGATTCTTTCTTTAATACTTGGCATATTCATCCCCTTTAATAAATAATCTAATTTTTTATTCAAAATATCAGTCATTTTTATTTTTTATAAATCTGAATCCATTTTAAGAATTTTATATAGAGAATAGTACCACTTCAAAATAGAAATAACCATAATACGAAAGTATGATTTTGCTGTTATCCATATGTATTTGTTTAGCAATGGCTTATTTGGGCGTTTCCCCATTCCGCTTTTTTATGAGCGGTTTATCATTTGAGTACAAAGGAACAAACCCTGCCTGGCTTCATGGGGTCGGGCTTTTCGCTTCAACTCCTCGCAGAACCTGTATCCGCTGCTGTAATTGTCCAAAGAAATGGCAAATGATTAAAATACAACGGTCTGCTGCGGGGTTTTCGCTGCAATCCCTAACGCGGTAAAAGCTGAAAAATGAATTAGCTAAACAAATACATCCATATTATCATTGTCTTGATTTTACGTAATATCATAGTTTAATCATGCAAAATCATTAGATCGAAAGCCCTTATACAAATATTATAGCCAACCTTAATGAATAAAAAAACAAAGCCTTTTTCTTTATCTTTTGGAAAAGTAAAAATATAGCTTCCTTTAAAATAAATGTCTAAAACCTCAAAGAAATTGAACTAATCCCATAAAACAAAGAAACATCTCGCATTCAGCAATGAATTAAGGTAATATTAATATTATTTAGACTTAAAGAATTGTGATTTTAGTACAAAAAGCAGAATAATTGCAGCTCGTTAAAAAAAATATATAGGGTGCCTCAGCCCCACAAAATGCGAATTATGTGTTGATGTGAATAATAGAAAACACTCATTTCTGAATTTATAGTTTTATAATAAATAGACAATCAGATTTCAAAGGTATTTAACTGCCCACAGGGCTGCTTGAAGACGATTTTTGACCTTGATTTTTTTATAAATGTTATACAAATGTGTTTTAACAGTATTAGGTGTAATAAACATTTTGTCGGCTATTTCCTCATTATTCACACCAAGTGAAATCATTTGCAAAATTTCAATTTCCCGTTCAGTAAGATTGGTTTGCTTTTGAATATAGAATATTTTTTGCTTAAAGCCGTTAAAGGCACATTTTAATAAAATATCTCTAGCAACCCAAAATTCCCCCTTTATCACTGTTTGGACACCACGTAGAAACAAATTTAACTTATCGTCGGTATAAAAAAACCCCTTAATTTTTTTTCCTAAAGCTTTGTGCTCCAAACCTGATCCGATATGTAAATTAAACAATGCCAAAATAAATGAATCATCATCTGGAGTATTTGTTGAGATAAATTTAATGACATATTCAAAACTGGCATCTCTATTATTGATTAAAAAGAGCTTTTTTTTATAGTTTTTAACTAAATCATAGTTTAAATTGCCAATATCCTGTAATAAATCACATTGACAATTAAATTCCTTTGAAACCACATATTGAATCAATTCATTTTTTAGATTTGGCGAGCCTAAGACAAATGATATTAGCTCCTTTTGCCCCATGCCCTCTTTGGTATTCAAAATCGACTTGGAATTACCGAGCTTAAAATCTGACAAAAAATACCCCTTTTTCGTTCAATATAAAATCATTATCGTAAAAAAATGTTGAAAATATTAGAGCTAATTGCAATAGTCCTGACATAGTCATTAGCGGGCAATTGCAAATGGATAACTTGTCCGCAATCTTCATGATTCTTGCCAAACCTCAGCATTGCAAGAGCCTTATTAATAAATAAGAATTAATTATAGGCAAACAAAATTAGTTTAGCAAGAAAAATAATGCTTCAGAACAAAGCTAATCGCAAAAGTCCTGACATTAACAAATAGCCTCAAAGATATAACTATTTATCCAGTAAAAAAATAATTTATCCGAAATCCTTAAAACTTTTACAAAACCTCAGTTTTGTAAAAGCCTCTTAACTCTAAATAATATAACAAATTCCCTAAATTCACTGCAAAATATGGGCAAGATTGTTTAAAAACAATATAAATTATATCAATCTATGGTTCTAATACCCCCCACAAAAAAGCACAATTAACTTAGCTTTAAATCTCAGATTACTTATTAATTCAAAAAGCAATCTTAATTTTATTCCATCATTCAATTATCAATCAGTAGAATTTCCAAACAAATTAACAAAAGCAATTACAGTTGTAATCATGGCTAAAATAGAAGTTATGACAGGCGCATATTCACCAAAACTGAAAGAAAAAGAATTTTTCAATACGATAATAGTATCACCTGCTTCAATCACATCTTCAGGGCTTTTATTTTTTCCATCCTTACCTCGCACTACAAATTGAAAATTAGTATTCAATTCTGTATCAATTCCTCCTGCTTGAATAATATAATACATGGCCGTTTTTCCCCGGACATAGGAAAACACACCTTCAGAATAAACAGCGCCAATAACATTAACCCTAAATTCAATTTCAGGAATGACAATTATGTCAAATGGGTGTAACAACCGGTCTTTTTCACTGCTATATTGAAACAATAAAGAAGCACAATCAACATAATGGAGCTCTGTTGAATTTTCCTCGATTATGTAAACCGATTTCAGATCTGCATAGGTGGATATTCTAGAAATATTATTCTGAAGCACATCATATAAAGTAATACCAGGATTAAATGAATAGGATATCCTATTTACTTGATTTTGAAGAGTATTTAATTCATCAATTTCATCTGTTTGCTGAGAAGAAATGGCTCCTTCAATATATACAACCTTTTGAATACGCGAAACAGAAAAAAGCTCAATAATATCACCATTTTTTGGAATATAATTTGCGAAATCGGATTTGTTTTCACTATCCAAATAAGTAATATTATAATCATCCAGAGTATTATGAGTAATTTTGATACGCTTCAAATTAGCATCTTCAGTAAAACCTCTTCCATAATAATTAATTACTTTAATCAAAGAATCATCAGATAAAATTTGATATTCACCTGGCCTGTGAACCTGCCCCACTAATCGAATATTTTTTACACTCTTATCAACATGTATGATATCACCTGGTTTCAACAAAGGATCTTGATCCAAATCCCCTTCAAATATTGATTTGTACAAATCAAATTGCTCGATCTCACCAGAGGAGTGATGAATCTGAATGTTTCTTATTGAGGAATAGGATTGAAGCAGTCCACTAATTGCTTGGCTCAATCGGGTTAACCCCCACACTGTAATACGTTGAGACATATCAAGCTCACCTACAATAAAAACCTGAAAAATTCCTACCGACTCAATGGATACAAAAGGAATGCTACCCGGATAAGCATCAATAACTTTAGCTTCAATTTCTTTCTTTAATTCAGGAAAACTTTTATTATAGCCGTTAATATGGCCAAAAACATTCAATTCAACATTATAGTCGCTTTCCACAACAATCTCGTAAGTAGCTAATGTTCCAGCAGATAAATAAGATAATTGATAAACATCACCTGGTGTTACTGGGTATTCAATGGTTGATATGGCTAATTGTAGCCGGTCATGCTCCAATGCATACCTGTCATTACCAAGGAAAACAGGCAATTCTTGGGAAAAAACCGTAAAAAGCAAATTTATAAAAAACAATAAAAAAATGAATTTCTTCATAAACTAAAATTCCTTCTTTCTCTTTATCCTGTCTACAAGATTACGAATGTAATAACTGATCAGCACAATCAACGAAGACAGCACAAAAACAATCGCAATACCCGCAACAATGATCAGCGAACGTGAAGGGGCGTCCCGTTCATCTGGGGTTTCAGCCCATTCTATGATATTAAAAACGTTTTCAGATTCTACAGACAGTTTTACAAGCTCATATTGCTCTGAAAGATGTTGATAAATAGCTCTCTGAATATCAAGATTCAAGTTCATTCGGTTGAATTCCAAGGCCAAATCAGGAAGTTGATTCATGGAAGGAATTTTATCTCCTAATGAAGAACCTGATTCAATCTCGCGTATGGATGTAATCAGATTATCTCTTTCGCTTTTCAGACGGCGCAAATTGGGATCTTCGATTTTTGAAAACTCTTCGTAATTTTTAATTTGCAACTCAATAATTATCAGATTGGATCTTAATTCCGACAACATACCCGTCTGAAAACTTGCCAGATCCTGAATCGAAAAAACACCGTAGGTTTTCTGAAAATTTTTAATCTGCACTTCATATTCAGCAATTTTGGGAAATACCTCTGTTAGTTTCTTCTCCAACAAATTTTTATATTTTTGCCTTTGTGATAATCCATATTCAGAAAACCAAGTGTCCAGTTCCTCAACAACAATATTCGCCATGACCTTTGATCTTTCTGGCTGGATATCAAGAAAACTGATTATCAGTGTTCTAAAATTGGGATCGTAGGACACTTCAATTTTTGAAGATAAGAATTGACGAAGATCTGTTTGAGAAGCTTTGGGGTCCAGGTTGTTTTCAAAGGATTCCTTGAAAATATCCTTTTTTATAATTCTATCCAAAAACCCTCTTGTTCTAATTATTCCGAGAGCTGTAACACCAAAATCAACCGCTGTATCATCATTTGTAAAAGGTTGTTCGGCGCCAATCGCTGAATAAACGCTTGACTGAGATTCATTTCCTGAAATCAGTATCAAACAATTGGCACGATAGATATTAGGCAAAGGGCTTTGTTCTGGTGGTAACTGCATGGATATATACATAAAAACCGATAGCAAAACCCCGACAACAACAGTCGGGATAATAATAAACCATTTTTTAGTGAATAAAATATTTAAAAAATACAAAAGGCCTTCGATTAAGCCTCTTTCATTACTAGTTTCGTTAAGATTTTGATCACTCATAGGCAAAAGCTTATCCTAATTATGTAGAAAAGTAAAGTATGGTATCATCAGGGTCTTTAAATCTCAATCTGAATTTTCATAATCAGCGGCTTGTAATTGGTTCCAGACAACAACTTGACACAAGCCATCACAGTTGTTATTTAATTAAACATGATAAGCATTCAAGACCTTACAATCTGGCTGACAAGCTTCCACATCCCCATTCTAGTCGCCCTGATTCTGATACCTATAGCAGCGTTTTTAAACGGGCAGGTCTTCATTAAAGGGCTTAAAAAAAACAAAGGGGGTGCTGTTATTTATTCCATTCTCACTTATCTCACAGTTATTCCCGGAATTTGCGCCAGTATTACCATAGCTTATTTGCTGTTTTTTACTCGCGTCAATCTTGTACAGCAACTGGATGTGATTATCCACATCGGCCCGGTTTTGTCCATGATCGCGACTCTAACCATCACAGGGCATTTCATGGATTTTGCCATTATCCCCGGATTTCACCGTTTAAGCGGATTAATGCTGGTTACTGGCGCCAGTTTTGTTTTTGTGCTCATTTTGCACCGCATGCGTATTCTCATCGGTTTTTTTGCCGGCGCCGAGGTTTTGGCCATCATATTTATTGTTGTTTTTTTGCTCTTCAAATTCGGCTGGGAAAATTTGATCGGCAAAAAAAGGAAATAAACAAAAGCTCCCTGTACAAAACAGACGAAGGGGGTGGCGGAAGCTGCGCTGGAGCCAGGGGGGAGACGCTCCGGACTTCCTGAAGTCCAGGATCCCCCCTCATATGGAAATATCACTGCATTAAAGTAAAACCTATAAAGCCTATGTAAAAACTAAAGGCCGGCTGAGGCCCCAAAGGCTTTTATACGCTTTTCATAGGATTCCAGAAGCTTCCATTCGATGATCGGTATATGCTCGAGCACGGAACCGGGAATCTGATAAACCTTGGTGGTCTCAATAACCCGGGCGCGAAAAATATGGGCAGATTTCAGCAAAATATTCTCTTCGCCGAAAAAACTGCCTCGGCTGATTTTTTCAAAAGCCTGGTCCTCAAAGACAATTTCCACCTGTCCACGCTTGATCAGATAAAGCTTGGGGTCATTGGGATCCAGCTCTTCGCCGGCTTCGTAGACACGAGTATCCATAAGCAGGGCAATTTTATTGAGGATTCTGCTTGAAATCAATTCTCCGAAAAGCCAGGTTCCCTCAAGAAACCAGATGTTTTTATGAAATTTCACAATATCCTGAAAATTGTAATTGCGATTGATAAAGCGGACATAAAGCTCTGCCGGGATTTTAAGGACTTTCACGTAACTCTTGGCCCTATAGGTAATTTCGGAAGCTGTTTCCGTTAATCCTGAATATTCGCCAAGCATGGAACCGGCTGAGAGAACATGATTGATATGGTTTTCCGCGTCGATCAGCTCCACAACCCCGTTCAAAAGCAAATAGATATGTTTATTCTGCTCGCTTTTCCGGATAATGTTCATACCCACGTTAAAATCCAGGCATTCGCAATTGAGCAGCATGGCAAGATCATGACTCGGGGCTTTTGGAAAAAAACTCCGCAAAAATCGGGAGGCCGATTGCATGGAATAATCCTGATGTGCCGGAATCAGGATATCGATGGCGCCGAAAGTGGCGTTTGAACCGATCTCCTTTTCCTTGGGGGACAATTCCCTGTCAATGTGAGCCAGAATAATCTTCGGCGATTTGTCTTCAATAAAATCCAGAGCAGAGCCGTGAATCATGCCCCCTCCGGAATCGATTTTCTTGAGATTCACAAAGGCATTATAAATATCCCGGGTGCGGTAGAAAACCCGCGGATGCACTCCTTTAGGATTCTCCTTGGAGCGCACCATTTTTTTTAAGCCATCCAATGAAATAATGTCCGCCAGGTGACCATATTTTTTATAGCCCCCTTCCCAGAAGGTTCGAAAGAAAAAGGCATTGTTTTCCACCGGATGGGGTGTAAAAACAGGCATAACCTCGAGCCCTTCAATATTGTTCCATTTGTTAAACTCCAGATCACAGACTTCAAAGTATTTGCTGAAACTGGATTCAGGAAAACCCATGAGGGCTGATAATTTTTTGGTTACGCTTGAACGCACCAAAGGAGTAGCATAATACTTTATCATGTGGTCGGAACGCACCAGGGTTGTTAAGCCGGCAAAATGGTCATCATGAGCATGGGTATGAAAAACACCCTCTATTTCGTTGATACTGATGCCAAGGGCAACCAAAGTGGCAGTAATATTAGGTCCTGTATCAATCAAATAAATCTTGCCTTGAAACACCAGGATGCTGGCCATACAGGGGTTATTAATGTCCCAACCATTTCCTTCTCCCGTATGAATCACAGAAAAATATTCACGCTTGATACGGTGGAAATCGAGGCGCACCGCAGGCTTGTATTCTTCGCTGGGTTCCAGGTTCATATCCACATCAATGATCTTGCCGGCGCAATTAAAGCGGTATTTATTCAGACCCAATCGTTCAAGTTTAACTCCGTTGCGAAGCTCCACAGGGTCGGTTTCGATCACGCGAAAATCGAGAAGCTCTTCGGTTTTTTTAATTTTACCAAAGGCAAAGGCCCGCTTGAGCTTCAGAATATCCCTGGCCATTTCCTGGGTCACCCCGGTTGCCAGAAGCTCCTTTTCCGAAAGCAGCCCATAGGTCCCGCGGTAAATATACTGACTCTGAGCCATTACCTGATTGGGAATTCCTGCCAGAATGGGTTTTACCCCCCGGTTATTGGGGTGCCCGGGAATCAACATTCCCTGGCGGTAAAACATCTGTAGCACAGGGAATTCAGCCAAATTCGAAAAACTGCCGTTTTGGACCGATACATCAGAAAGCAGAATCGCGTTAGGACCAGTTTCATAGGTGTAGCCATCGGTTTCCCGGGCCACAATCAAACCCCTCAGCATCAAATGCTTCACCACATCAGCCGGACAACCGCAAAGCACAAAAAGCCCGGCTTCGGGCATAGAGAGATAATACACACCATTGGTTACCTTAATTTTTTCCATAACACCGGCCTATACACAAATAATACTTCATTATTTTGCTACTTCCACTATATTTTTTGGCTGTTTCCCCGGACAAAAAATAAGGGTCCTCTGATTCCATTATCGGGCAGAAAAACCATAAAAACCACTAAAAAGCAGCAATTCCTGGTCTCATTACTTCTTCGTTAACATGCCCAATAATGCTTATTTTATTTAATTATTTATAGTGTCAGGAATTGCCATAGCCAACACTTCGGCCGCATGCAATTTCCGGTAACTTTTTCACTATTTTTTGTACAATAACTGAAAAACACAATATCCTATATTATAAACAGACAAGGTTGTTACCGGAAATTGCTGACCAAAATAATTTACACGGCTGGTCCGGGGCCGGGCTTTTCCGCAGCTCCGCTTTTGCTCCGACCAAAGCTTTCGCGAAAAAAGCGCGAAAGCTTTGTTGCTTTGCTTTTTTTGAAAAAAAAGCAAAGCCTGCTCCAATCCCTAACAGTTGCTAAACCACCGTCAAATATTGTAAAAAAATATCAATAAATATTGCTTATCTGCTGATGTTTTCACAATTCTGTGATATTATTTAAAACAATTATTTATGAAAAGGGAGAAAAAAATGAATAAAAAAATTGCACTAATCCTTTTAATCGTTATTGCAGGCCTATTTATGGTATCATCATTACATGCCACTGATCTAAGTTCAACCATAAAAAAAATTGAATCTGATCAGGAAACAATAAGAAACGCGCGAACCAGCGCGAGTACGGCCTTCCAGAATTTTGACCAGAAAGCAAATCAGTTATATAATTTACTTTCAACTGTCCTGAAAACGATGAAAGAAATGAGATCTGGTACAATACGAAACATGTTATAATTTTTGATTATACCCTTCTTCAGCCAGGGCACTGTGACCTATCCCTGGCTGAAGGATCATTTATCCACTGAAAACCATCGATACTATTGCCCGGCACAATTTTATAATAATTCCAGGCTATAGTTCCTTTTGTATTTGCAAATATCATGGTTCACATTTGGAATTGTAGTCTTGCCTATTTCACGATTTAACGGCATGATGTGATCATGATTAAAGCAGTTATCTTCGACAAAGACGGAACCATTATCAATTTTGATTCATTCTGGGTGGGAATAACCCGGAGCGTGATCCACGATTTACTGGATAACCAGGGTTTGGAAAAAAATGTCATAGACCGATGGCTCGAGGTTGTAGGAATTCACGGCGAAGTGATAGACCCTCACGGCATTTTGGCTGCCCAAACCGGTCACGACGCGGCTAAAGCCTGGTACAACCTGATAGAGAACCCGAGCATGGATTTCACCTCTTTTGCTGAATTCACAGTCAGCCGCTTTGATCACCACAGCATTAACCAGAAGCACGAAACCCATCTTTTTCCCGGCCTTAAGCAAGCTATAGCGCAATTAAAGGCGCGGAACATGATCATAGGCGTGGTTACAGCCGACACTTTTCCATCCACCCGGGCCGCTTTGAAAAACACAGGGCTCATCGATTTTGTGGATTATATCGGCGCTGATGACGGGCACAGCCCTATCAAACCCCATCCCTTTTGGGGCGAAAAATTTTGCAGGCAATTCTTTCTTTCGCCAGAAGAAGTCATTATGGTAGGCGACACACCCACGGACATGCAATTTGCCAAAAACTGCGGTTTTTATGCCATTGGGGTGTCCTCAGGCACATCGGGCGATTCATTACTGGCCCCATTGGCTGATGAAATATTGCCTTGGGCAGCGGAAATATTGAAAAGCAAGGTGCTTGCCTAACCCTCTTCAGACTTTTTGCCTAGGTATTTTTAAACAGACCCCTATTTTATCCACAACCAGAACAATTCTCCCTTTATTGAATCTAAAAAAGCGGAAATTCAGGTTTTAAAATAATCTGATAGGAAATTTTAATGTCTGAATTAATGTGGTTCTCGGCAAATTCAATCTTAAAAAAAGGCGTAGAACTTGAATCAATATAAAACTCATGGCCGCAGCAATCAAGATTCAAGGCAAGGCCTTCATATACCAGGCGTAAATCCTTGATAGCAGGGTTTTTCTCGGGAAAAGTAATGATGAGTGAATATATACCGCTGTTTTCACGTACACGATAAATATCGCTATCCTGAATTTGCCCTTCATTCAATTTGTAAATCAGGGCATTATGCTCTCCTGGTTCAAGTTGCCAGGATTCTTTATAATGATTATTCGGTTCAAAATTATCGCCAAGACTGCTGAATATGGCAGGAACAAATTGATTGGTCATTTCAGTAATGGCACCTGCTTTTATAAAAGCAAGGCGATAATAATAGATTCGGTTGGGAAGGGCTGTTTTATCCACAAAACTGGAAGTATTGATATCAGGAAAAGAGGTGTCCAGGTTGTTTTCATGGGCTGATGTATAGCGATAAATTCGGTAGCCATCAACACCTGGGTTAAGATTCCACCAAAGACAAATCCCTTCGGTACATTCAAAGGGAATACTATATAATTCATTATCATCTTCCAGGTTAGCGCTTTTATCAAGCAACACATTATCATACCCTTCTGGTTCAATCTCCTCGGGATTCATGACCGGGCAACCGCCCAAAAAGCCCACACAATTGGCCAAAACCAAAAATAACCAAAATTTATTCATCCTTTTGTTCATAATACGATCCTTTTTTAAATACCCTTTCAACAGCCATCTCTTTTAAGAAAGGCTAGAATAATTAATTGTCTCTGAATTTTTTAATATTGCTCTTTAATATTTACTGCAATTTTTATGCCAAGTTTATGAAAGCAAAATATCTTCTTTACAGAACAGTAAATAAAAGATTTTTTTCAGGAATCACCATTGTTTTTTAAAGGGTTCGAGCTATGCAAAATGCATAGCTCAGCTGTTTTTTTAACATAATTTTAATTATCATAAGGAATTATCACATTATGCAAAATGCATAGACCTATGAAATTTGCATAGAAAAATTGAAAAAAACCTTTGGAATTGAGCCATTTATCTGGAATTCTAAAAATTTTGTGCTATATTTCGGAAAATTTTTAGAAATTATTTTTTTTTGCATAACAAATCTCTTTTTTTGCCATTAATAAATTAGAGACAGAAGGTATGGTCGTTAATTTTTTCAAAAATTGTCGACCAAAACACTTTTTGCATAAAAACAGAGATTCTTGTACAAAATCAAAATAAAAAATTGTGGACTAAGAACTTTCGCGGACTCGGCAGGCATGTTGAAATACCCAAAATGATGGTTATGCCACCATTTCAGCAGTCTATAGCAGTTTGTTTTGTTTTAAATAGGCAAGGAGATAATCCTGGGACACATGTTCCTGTTCCAGACGCCCTTTTTGAGGATGGTCCAGTAAATATTGGCACATTTTTTTTTCATGGGGGTTCAGATACTGCGGAAGCCCGGTCATGGAAACACCGGGAAGGGGAACCGCGAATTGCTGAAAGCTCTCGTAACACTGAAAGTCCATGAGCATAGATCGGGTTTGGGGAAAAATCGAACGAACGAGGGACAAAATTCCAAAACCAGGGGGATCAAGATCGCCCCAATAAAAAAGGGATTTATTGCAAAGCCATTGTACCTTTTTCAATATACCTGCCCGAAATCCGCTTCCCCACATCACAACAGAATCACTCAGCAAAGGAAAACTGAGAAAATTGGTTTTGTTTTCTATAATGAAAACACGTTGTCCCTGAAGTTCCTTGTTACAGAAAATTCCCAATGGTTTTGAAACATCAACTTCCGTGGTATTTTCGATGTACCGGCAGCGAATAAGGGGTTCATCATATTTTAATTTATAACGTTTTGAAAAATCGCTTTCAGCCCATTCAATGCGATTAGGGGGAAGTAAAAAATCCAGCAGAGAACGAAGGATTTTCCGGTTTTCCTCGACAAATTTGCTGTGAATCTCCAGGGGGATTTCACGAAGATAAATATCGGGCTCAGGATTGTTCATAAACCAATGGCAGACCAACAAAAGATTCGGCCAATGCCGCGGATCTGTTTCAAGAAGACTGATGTTTTTTTCAAACCACTCTTCGAGTTCCGGCAGGGATTGCCTTATCAGCTCCACATTGCAAACAAAACGCTTAAAATCCGCTGTTTTTTCTATGAAACGAAGAAAATGGCTTTCCTGGGAGAAATAGATTCGTTTTATACGGCTTTGAAGGCCGTATTTTTTGGAATTCACTGTTTCCCAGTCTATGGAATATCCAAAACCCCTTTTTTCCAAGGAACGGCTCAATAAAAGTTCGATGGATTTTTTTCGTTCCACAAAGGGATCGGTGAGTTTTCCTTTATTGCAGGATATTTCAAGGGGGAAAAAATCTTCTTTTTTTAAAAAAGCCCTGCAAAAAGCCAGATACTTTGCCCTGGCTTTTTTCTTAACTTCCTGTGGGCTGACCATTTTGCTCAATTATCGCGAATTCCTTTTTTTTCTCACGGTATTCTTCAAGAGTCATGTTATAAAGACTGGATCGTTGGCCGTCACTTTCAACAAAATGCACTGCCTTTATATAATCCTCAACTATGTTGATTTTATCAAGGGGTGTAACAACCATTAACTGCAGTTCCAGCTTTTTAAAGAGGTCCATGGCATAAACCGAGTTTTCAGGATCCACCTTGCTGAAGGCTTCATCAACAATGGCAAATCGGAAAGAGCGATGGTGGCTGCCTTCACCGGAAATATTAAATTGATAGGCAATGGCTGAGGCCAATATAGTGTAGGCCAGCTTGGCTTTCTCGCCTCCGGAAAGGCTTTGGGAATCCTGATAAAACTGTTTTTCCTTATCATCTTCGCGAAAACGCTCGATAGCGGAAAAATTCAGCCAGTTTCTCACATCAAGCAGTTTTTTGCGCTTATAATTGTCCTCCTGGAGTTGAAGAATAAACCTTTGCATGTTTGAAAAAAGCTTTTCCAGGGCCCCTTCGTCGCGGTTGGCCAAATCCAGGACATTGCCCAAAATGTTTTTAAGCTGGCCTTTGAAAGTCAAAATCGCGTTGTCTCTGGCTGGTTCATAATGCAAAATAATGTAAGTTGAAGGGGATTTGTTATATTCAATTTCGCCCAGGGCGCTGTTAAGTTCGTCGATGCTCTTTTTAATCTCGTTTTCCGCGTCCTCCAGGCTTTGACGGAAATTGACCAGATCTTCAATCATTTTTTCGTTTAAAAATTCCTTGAAGTCCTTTTTATAACGGGGCAGATCATCATGGTTCAAAACCTCGAATATCCGCTTGTATTCATCTTTAAATTCAACGTCAGCCGCCAGTTCAATGGTCAATTCCTCCCAGCCTGGATATTCCCGCAAAATATCACCGCCCGGCGACTTAAATTTTGTCATGGTTTTTACCAGCTTTTTTTCCACAGCGTGGAATTTTTCTTCAGCTTCGTTTAGCAAAACCTCTATTTTTTCAAAACTATCAAGTCGCGCGTTTTTCAATCCTTCTAAAGATAATGAAGACAAGCCTTCCATGGTTTTCCCGATTAAACGGCAAATTTTTTGCTCATCAAACACAATTCCGGCAAAATGTTCCAGAAGCTGTGAATAACTTTCTTTTTCCGATAACAGGTTTTTCATCACCTCTTCCAGGCTGCCGATATACTGATCAGTATCCTTTATTTCATTCCGCAATTTTTTTATTTCTGCTTCCAGGTTTTCCAGCTTTTTCTGAAGCTGCTGAAGCTCTTTTGAAGCCGCGGCCAGCTCCTTTTTATCATTCTCCAGTTTAAGCACGCGTTCCTGGGATTCCCACCAATTCAGTTCATTGAAATTCCTGAATTCGTTAAAACGGGTCAAATCAGCTTTGATTTGATGATACTCATCCTGCCGTCCGCGTAATTGTTCAAAGGTTTTTTGGCTTTCACTTAAATCTTCGGACAATTGACGAACTTGCTCCCGAAGCATGGAAATTTTATTATAATTGTCCCAACCCAGAACAAAATTCTCGCGGCCCCTGTCGGCTTTCCGGTCATCCTTTTCATGCCGTTCGCCCGATTTTACCAAACCCTCAGGGGTTACAGCTTTGTTAAAATGAGAAAAATCATCGACCTTTTCAACACAGCGATAATCAAAATGATTATGAAGATGATTTTCCACCCAATGAAAAAAGGGAGATTCCTTTTTGATTTCCAGTTTATAAATAAGGCTTTCAGCATCTATATCCCTGTCATGAGTCCAGAATGCTTCCTGACCTGTCCGGTAATAAATCAAGCGCCCCTTTAAATTATTCTTGTTTACAAAACGGTTCACCTTTAGGTAATGCTCTTCATTCACCAGCAAACAAAGAGCGAAGTTGTGAAGAATCCTTTCAGCGGCAAGTTCCCACTGAAGCTCGCTATCCTTAACCTGAATAAGCTCACCAGCAAAGGGTAATTCCTTTTCCGTAAGCCCAAGGGCTTCAAGAATGGCATGACGCATTTCAATATTTGTTCGGGGTATATTATTCTTCCGTTTCATGAGGGAAAGAATATCTGCTTCGCGGTTTTCCTTTTCTTCAACGATTCGACTGATTTTCTGACGATTCAAAAACAAACGTTCTTCAAGTTCATGATATTTATCATCGATTTCCTTTTCTTTCTGCCTGGCCCATTGCTTGTTTTCCAGGTAATCAGCCTCTTTTTTCAGTTCACCGATTTTCAGCCTTTGCGCCACTTGGTTATAACGTTTAAAATTGTTCAGTTTGCTAGTCTTGATTTCTTCGTTGTGACGGATTTCATCTTCAATGCGTAATATCTGTTGGGCCGCGTCATTCTTGTCAATGGCATTCTGTAAATCGCGCCTCTCCCTGTCATAATCATCATGTTTTTTTTCAAGCCCCTGTCTTTTTTCCTGCCCGAGATTCAATTCTTCGGTTTTAAGATCCAATTCAAAATCAACCCGCTGGCAAATCATGGACGCGAAAAAACCGGGTACAAGCTGTTTGTTTTCCCTGTACTCGGTAATTTTCAGATGGGATTTCTCAAACTCTTCGATGCAATCGATAACCGGTTCAAGGTACTCAAGCTGCTTTCCCGCCAGTTCGATTTTCCGATGGGCATTGAACAATTGCTGATAATTGGAATGGAGCCCCTGAAATTCGTTTTCCATATCCGGCGTGTCCAGCATATTGTCCCTGATAAATTCATTCAAATTACCAAGAACCTTGACACCGACAATATGAGAAAAAAGATTTAATGCTTTTTCAGAGCGAAGACCAAGGATGGGCAGAAAATACCTCGCGTATAGAGAAAAACTTTCATAAAAATTGATTCCATGATTCAAATGCCAGTTTTTTCTGAAATTGCTGTTAAAATCCAGGGGCAGCAAATGCTCTTTTAATGAAAGTTCCATGGGGCTGGAAAAATAAAGCTGAGACAAGCCTCCTGATGTGAATCGCCGGATTTGCCCAAGACAGAGCTCTCGCTGAAGAGCTTCGTTTTTAAACACACCAAGCAGCACGGAATAATCTTTTTTATCGCGAAGATATTCGGCAACAGCACTGGTCTGCTCTTCACTTCGGCGACTACCAATCGCGCCCAGCACATAGGAACGCTCTGTTCGCTCTCGCTTACGGTCCGCGCCGGAAGACTGATTATAATGGCGTTTGGACGAGGGCACCAGCAAGGTAATAAGCGCGTCCACAAGGGTTGTTTTTCCGGAACCATTGGCGCCTGTCAACAAGGAGGATTCACCCCCTGGCGCCAGTTGATAGATTTTTCCGTCAAAGCAACCCCAATTGTAAAACTCAAAACGATGCAGTTTATAACCGCCTTGTCCCAAATCAAAGAGCATTGACATATATTTCCAACCTTTTTTTAAAATCATTCAAGAATTCGGGGTCGACCTTGGCCTTAATAATGCGGCGGACTTCATAGACATCTTCGTTATCCTGGGACCCGGTTAAATTTATTTGCTTTAAAAAACCCAGAGATTCCACTTGATGTATATATTTATCTAGCTCACGGAAAAGACTGGTTTCATCGGTTTTTTCCTTAAAATAAATCCTGATTCGTTCGCGAATTTCCTTCTTTCGAATAAAAAGGCGAGTACTCTCGCTGCTGGATGTGTCAAAACGCTCGAGTTCTTCCCTAAGAATAACACACAACAGGGTCGCTTCAAAGGTAATTCTTCGACGGGTTACAAGGCGGGGAATGCGGCTTTCCGGGCTGTCTTCCTGAGCCTCCATCTGCCGTAAATAACAAAAACCTTCGGCTTCCTGCAAATCGATTTCAAGACCTATAAGCCCTAAATAATCGGTCACCTTGTTCCGCATTACCAGCAACAAGGACCAGTCGCTGTCCTCTTCATAAACAGGTCCGCGTAACAGTTTTATAACAAGAGCAGCCAAATCCACATCAATGTCTTTTTTTCCATCCATTATCATCGTAAAAATATCACCTCCGGTGCCCTTAAACTCTTTCTGATATTATTAAACACATAATCGATTGTAACCGATGTCTCATCCATAATTCGGCTGCTTCGGGAGCTTGAGGCAATTTCGTAATAAACCAGTATCTCGGACAAACCTTTTTCCGGGGGAAAAGCCTCTAACACATCTTTGATGCGGACTTCCGGTTTTTCCATAAGGAGCTTGCGGATATTTGCTTCCAGTTTGCGGCGGTCCACATAAAATTGATTAAACAGACCCGCGACCTGGCCCAAATTCATGGTATCATCGCTTAAATCTATATTTTTATAAACCGTTTCTTCTTCAGGAAAACGCAAGGGCCGCTCCATGGGCATGGTGATTTCTGCGTCTCCATCAAGCTCCATAAAAAAATCATCCCCCGGCGGGGTGTCCTTGGCCGCGAACACAAGCTGTTTGATCTCCTGCATGAGCTCCTTGATACGACGGCGCTGCAACAAAGTGTTCTCAGAAAGAAGCCGGTTGATTTTATCACCCAACCTGTGATTGGAATCGATAATCCGTTTTCCTGCCCGATGGAGGTAGGTTTTGAGATTTTTAAGAAAACTGTCTTCGCTTGAAAGCGATTTAGCTTCGAGAACATCATAAACCTTTTCCACCAAACGGCTAATACTGTCTGTCCCCGAGTCGGTAATCAGAAAAGACCAAAAGGAGTGAAATGTTTTTCCCTGGGGCGATTGCTTTAAATCCTGATGGGCATCCAGTGTGGCGCCAAGGATATCGCCTCGGCTCAGACCCATATTGGCCTCTTCTTTGTAAATCTGGTCCACGATGAATTTAAAATTCTCTTCAACTTCCTTAAAATCGGCCAGCAGGTCCCGGGAGCTTCGGCTGATTTCCTCAAAGCGCTCCTTGATTTGCCAATTATCAAAACTACGCACCATTCCTGATTTTTCAATCTCCTTCATTTCCTGATCAATGGCCTTTCGTTTTTCTTTAAGTTCCTTGATTTTTTCTTCAGGATTTTCAAGACTCTTTGAAACCAGTTCTTCAAGACGCCTTAAAATATCATAAAACCGAGATTCCGTTCCCACTGATTCGCGAGGTTTTAAATCCTCGAGCCAGCGGAACACACGTTCAATATAGCCTGTCAATTCGTGAACAATCACACCGCGTTCATTCACATATTTTCTCAAATAGCGGTTTTCTTCGCGGCACCAGGAATCGATCATCCTGGCCGCATTATCCAGATATTCGGGTATTTCATCGTCCGCTTCATCATGATTTTCCAGAAAAGCGCTCAGGGAAATGATTAATTCCTCGGCTGGAATTGTAATTTTTTGCCGACTTTTAAACTCCTGCCATAAAAAAGCCAGGATCTGGGGGGCTTTTTGAGCTCTGAGAATTTTTAAAGCTGGATTATCCTTGATCATGATGGACAATTCCTGAACAGTCATCGCTTATATCCTTTTTTTAAAAAAACAGCTGTATTTGTTTAGCAGAAATTTTCAGGGCATTGCCTGATATATCCAGGGGCTTTCAGGCCAGGCTTTACTCGACTTTGTTTTGCTCCCAAAGCCCCAGGCCGCAAAGCTTGTTGCGTAACCTCGAGATACGAAACTATTGTGCTATACCTGGAGGGCCCATGCGTATATACCCCCCTATATAGTGTCACAATAGTTAACCTATCGGTCGCGTAACCATTTTGGCATGGGCAAGCAATCAATATCAAGCGTTTATGACCAGCAGCGCCTGCCGGCTTAAACAGATTTAGGATTTCAGAAAGCCATTTTCAAAAAAATGGCTTTCTGCCGCTCCAATCCCCAAGGCTTGTCCTTGCAATTGAGCATATAGCTAAACAAGTACTGACAGATTATTATTGAAGAAAATATAGCATCATTTTCCGAAAGAACGCAATACATTTACCCATGAAGAAGCCGCTTATTAGCGCTAGGGATAGAAGCTATGGCCGATAATTTTTTATTCGCGGTAATTTCTCAAGTTAAACCAATATCTGATACATGAAGATGATTGTTATTCTAGCTATGCCTAAAACGGCTCACCCATGAAATTTTCACTTCGCTGAATGAGAATTAACAGCTGCTATAAAATGTTACTCCTCGAATCGAGAAATAAACGCCATTCTGCAAGCCGAGTCTCTTTTATAAGGGCTGATTTATTGGATATTATGAAAACAAGGTGTATAATAAAGAGCAGCATTGGAAACAATTCATTTTAGAGAAATCCCTTTTTTTTGAACGGCAAATCAAGCTCCTGCTTTATTTACAAACGGTTGACAAGGTTTGAAGACAAAAAAGGATTGCTTTTCTCGAAAATAACCATTGGGGCTCAAGAAAAATTGAGTTTCTCTTAATAGCCCTTGATAGGGCAATTAAGAACTGTCTATAATCAGATTTTCATTTATTTAGATGGAGGCAATTTTGAACACAAACACCAAAAATCATCCTGTGATCATGATCATTACTTTTCTGGCAATTATATTTTTCAGCACGCTTCCTTCCATTCAGCCAGACATGGGAATACAAAACAGTGATAAATTTTTTCACGGCCTGGCCTATTTCATACTTGCCTTGAGCATTATTCTATCCTTTGATCAGCTCAAATATATGATACTCTTCATGGTCATTGGTTTGTTACTCAGCATATCACTGGAATTCCTTCAGGAAATGATACCAAGAAGGCATTTCTCAGTTTTTGATATGTTAGCTAATGGTATTGGTCTTTTTTTGGGATCAATGGTAGGTTTGGTTTTTAAAAAAACCCTTCATGGTTTACTAGAAAAATTAAAGCTCATGAAATTTTTTAATGGCACTTCCAAAAATCCATGATAATGAATTTTGAGAACTAGAAAAACATTAGCCTATACTGGCCAATGGCAAAAATATATTTATGGCCCTTAAAATAAGCTGTCATTTTTGTGACTTTACAAATATTTATTTTTTAGTTAGCCTGAATCTTTATAAGAAGTAAATTCTATTTCATCCAATAAAAACAACAGTATTTTACCTTAAACAACATAAAAAATAATATTCATTATTACTCCTATTTGAATCGTGTTCAAAAAAGGCGATAGAATGGATTTCCATTTCAATAAACCGGGTTTTCCGAAAGGTCATCCCAAGCTAAAAAACCAGGAGGTATGAGATGATAGAAAAAACAGCTTCTCAGCTTGGCCGAAAAGATGAGGAGCCAAACATCCAGCTGGCATTGGAACTCATTCGCGATAACGGACAAGGTATTGAAGAAATTATTGATGGTTTTAAACAAACTGATAAAAACAATTTCAAACAATTAAAGCGGGCTTGGCCCACATCCGAGCCTAAACAACAGATTTATTTTGACAATACAAAGCAAATCGACCTTGACACAATAGGATTTCAAAGCTATTATAAATTCATGTTTAATATTTTTAGCCGAGGAATCATAATTATTATTAGTATTCTCAATTTCGGGAACAGCCCCTCGGTCTAAGGGATTTTAATTTTAAAATAACGAGCCGTGGGTTAAAAGCCACGGCTTTTTTTTGCGGTCAAACCAAGGAGGACAGAATGATAGAATTCATGGACACAACCTTACGTGATGGCGAACAAATGCGGGATGTGAGCTATAATGCCAAGGAAAAACTGACTATTACCAAAATGCTGCTGGAAGATTTAAAAGTCAGCCGCGTTGAAATTACAAGCGCCAGAGTAAGCGAGGGAGAGCAGGAAAGCTTATCACAAATTATTCAATGGGCAAAAAAACATGGGTACATTGATAATATTGAAATCCTGGGTTTCACTGATAAAAACAAATCCATTGACTGGCTTGACCAAGCCGGAGGCAAGGTCATCAATCTTTTAGCCAAAGGCTCACTGCGTCACTGCGAAATTCAGCTTCGCAAAACACCAGCCGAACACTTCAAGGACATCATGGAAACAATCGATTACGCTTCCTCCAAGGGAATAGCCTGCAATATTTATCTGGAAACCTGGTCCAATGGAATGATTGAATCCTTGGATTATGTTTACCAAATGATCGACACTTTAAAAAATAGCTCTATCAAACGCTTTATGCTGCCGGACACACTGGGCATTCTGGACCCTGTGGCCACTTATGAGCACATGAGCAAGCTGGTGCAGCGTTATCCTGATTTGCACTTTGACTACCACGGCCATAATGATTACGGACTGGCTACCGCCAATACCCTGGCTGCCGTTCGAGCCGGGGCCAAGGGGGTCCATTGCACCATCAACGGCATGGGTGAAAGAACAGGAAACACATCTTTAGATGAAGTTGCTGTAGGAATTCGTGATTTTCTGAATATGGATATCGCGATTAATGAAAAAAAGCTTTTTTCAGTAAGCGAAACCGTTGAAGCCTTTAGCGGCAAACGAATTCCCTTTAACAAACCTGTTGTCGGTTCAAATGTTTTTACCCAAACAGCCGGTATTCACGCTGACGGCGACAGCAAAGGCGATTTATACGCCAACCGCTTGCTACCCGAACGTTTTAACAGAAAGCGACATTATGCTTTGGGGAAATTATCGGGCCGTTCCAATCTGGATTATAATTTGAAAGAATTGGGAATTGAATTAACAGCAGATCAGAAAAAGCAGGTACTCAACAGAATCATCGAATTAGGCGACAAGAAAGCCGCCATCACCCAGGATGATCTTCCCTATATCATCAGCGATGTGTTGGAACAATCGGAACATAAGCTTTTTTCAATCGACTCGCTGATTGTCGTGACAAGCAAAGGCGTAAAGTCCATGGCTACTATCAAGGTGCGTCACCGCGAACAAACAGGCGAAGACTACAGTGAACATGAAGAAATTGGAAAAGGCGATGGCGGCTACGATGCCATTATGGATG
The DNA here is from genome assembly GCA_016937215.1 of Spirochaetales bacterium. Classification (GTDB taxonomy): domain Bacteria; phylum Spirochaetota; class Spirochaetia; order SZUA-6; family JAFGRV01; genus JAFGWI01. The sequence goes on from JAFGWI010000033.1 coordinate 39,172, forward strand.
CAGTGGGGAAAATTACCAGCCAGCTTGGATACCAACTTCCCCAACTGGTGGATTATCAGATTACCATTCCGCCCGGGGGTAAAACAGATGCCCTTGTTCAATGTTCCATTACATGGCGTTCTTCACGCACCTTTGTAACCAAAGGAGTGAACCCGGACCAGGTATTAGCCGCGGCAGAGGCCACGGAAAAGATGCTTAATTCATTAGCTTAACGGCAATATATAATTTCCTTGGGGTTCTGACTATAATAAAGTGGAACCCCTTTTTAAGCCGGATAATCATAGTCAGGCTTTTCATTATTACCAAGCGGTTTTATATTGCTTTGCCATGAATCGGGGTTTAATTCCGGAAAAAGCCAGCGCTGAAAATAACCGGGAGTCAAATCCGAATCCTTTTTGCCTGAAAACATAACATAAGCTTCAGCCCATGAAACAAAAGCCCCTGTTTTTTTAAGATCATTCAAACCACGAAAAAGAGTTGTCTCACGTTCCTTGACAATGCGTCGGGCAGATCGCAAACCAATTCCCGGCACTTTTAAAAGTTGATTCTCTGACGCCGCATTAACATCCACAGGAAATAATTCAGGATGATGAATCGCGTAGGCTGTTTTTGGATCAACATGAATCGGCAGGTTTCCGCTTTGGTCAAAAACCAGATCCTTCAAGCGAAAGCCATAACCCCGAAGCAGAAAATCACATTGATATAAACGATGTTCCCTGATCAACCTTTGGGATACTTCTTCTCTGGCAACAAGATTTTTTTCAAGTGGCTGGTAGGCAGAAAAATAGGAACGAAAAACAAAGAGTTTTCTGTATATCCAGTCAACACATCTCAGTATGTCCAGATCCAGTTCGTTTCCGGCACCAATCACAAACTGGGTACTTTGGTTTTTTGCCCTGAAACCAGGCTTTCTTAAAACAGAAGCCCTGCGTTGCATGGTAGGGATTAATTCATCCACCAGATTTTTATCAGGTGCTATAGCCTTGAGAAAATCCCTGCCCGGCGCTTCCAGATTCAGAGAAACCCGGTCTGCGTATAAAGCTGCATTCTCAATTAGATGTTGAGGTGTGCCAGGAAGCAGTTTTAAATGAATATAACCTTCAAAATAGTATTTTTTCCGCAAAATTTCGGCTGTAGCGATCATGTTTTCCATGGCCCCGCCTTTGGCATCATCAACCCCGGAGGATATAAAAACCCCCTGCACCAGTTTTTTGTAATAAAGCTCAATAAACAATCGGGCTAATTCTTCTGACCCTAGACGCTCTCTTGCCGTGTTCTTTTGCATTGCAGAAAAAGCACAATAGGAACAGCGGTTTTTACAAAAATTACTTTGGAGAACCTTCAAAATATGCATGGTTCCTTGTCCCGGAAGAGCTGTGGGATAAATCCAGGCATTTAAGGAATCATGAGAATCCCTGACCCGGCCTGCTCCACCTTCAGGGTTTGAATTGCATGAAGACAAGCATACATCATATTGAGCTGCTTGAGTCAGAATATCCAGGCGCTCTTCTTTTGAAGGGCGAATGATTCCAGCTACCATATCTCCATATTATACTAAACATTTGTTGAGTGCAAGTGATAATGACAAATGCATAATTTGAAATTAAAATAAATGCAAAGAAGAAGTCCTGACTCTTTCAAAATCAGGGCTCCTTTTTAATTCAAAATCATTCAAAAAGACGGTTCAAATCGCGTAATGCTTTATACAAACTCACCAATGCCAGGTATTGCCTGCGGCCCGCGGCTGATACTTCAAGTTTAGCCTGAGAAATTTCAAAAGTGCTCCTTTCGCCAATTGTTGCCAAATATTCAATTTCCATCTGGTTCGTCAGCGACTTCTCCAGATCAAGCCTGGCTGATTCAATCTCATCACGGGCCATTTCAATGTTCTGCATCGTAAGCGCAGTCTGTTTTTGCAAGCTTGATTTTACAAGAGCAATTTCTTTTTCCTTTAAAATGATTTTCTTACTCAACTGACTTCGTTCATCTAATTTAATCTGGTTCTTTTCAAGTGTGATCGAGGCATTCACATTAATAGCTCCGGTGTTGAAAGAATAATCAGAGCTTAAATTTAAAGAAGGTTCTATAATCGGTGTTTGATCAAGCTGCCGCTTCAATGCTTTTAATTCAATTTCCAAAGTTTCCAGATTCTGATTAATCGGTAATTTATTTTCATAATCCGGCTCTGCAAAGAGGGAAATATATTTCTGAATCATATCATTATCCACCAGATGTAAATCTGTTTCATCATAATCGGGGCCAAGCACTGACAATAACTGTTGTTGAATTTTAATCAACTCAACTTCGCTGTTATAATAATTTTGCCGGGCACTTAATAATTGCTCTTTACCAGAAAAATATTCATCATAGCCAATCGCATCTGCCTTATATTGTTTTTGAAGAACATCGCTCGCAGTCACCTGCCAATTGTAATAGGCCTCATAATAATCTTTACTTACAACTACCGCATTCCAGCTCAAGATAACATCTTCAACCTGATCTTTCAAATCAAATTCCTGGTACTTTAGAGCAAGAAGCGCTTTTTGATAAGCCGACTCACTATTAATAGAGTTAAGATCATTCAGAAAGGGCGAATAGGAAATACCAATGTTTGCTGAATTATCCAGACTATAGGATGCAGACATCTGCAATTGAGTAAATAATGGAACAATCACTTTTACAGAACCTGATTCTGGTAAATGGTTTGCGCCAGGCTGGACTTGCTCCTGTTGAGTGAATCGATAGCTGCCACTCACAGTCACTTTAGTCTGATCAAGTTTCCAAAATCGCTGTAAAGAATCTTCAGCTGATTGAGTTTCCATTATTTTGTATTGAAGGCTGATATTTGAATCTTTGGCAGAATCCACAATCCCGGCCCATTCATCTGAAATGTCTCCAAAACAGAAAATTCCTGATATCAGAAACAGAACAATAAAAATTCCATCTTTATTCATCATCCCTCCTTGATTTCCTCGGCGATGTTATTACGCAACACTGAAAAAATCGGAAAAACTCCAAACACGCCGCCAATCACAATCGTGGATGTCAAAGTAATAAATATGGCTTTTGGATAAATAAGCAGTTCAGTATAAGTATCAATATTCGATACAATCGGAAGAATTACTTTCTGAATCGGATTAACAAAAACAAAACTAAGAATGAGTCCGATTACGATACTAATGAATACGACAACCTGGGAGTGCATGATATACTCAGCAATAATCATTCTTTTAGCCGCGCCAAGGGCCCGTTCAATAGCAATATCGTGACTTTTACCCAAAACTTCAACTAACATAATACTCAATATTCCGATAGATCCGGTTATCAACAACAAAAAACCAAGAAGATTAACCACAATAGTAAAAGTTGTAATGCTCTGTCGTGTTTCCGCTAATACAGTTCCCTGGCCGTCTGAAGAACCTTCCCAAACATAAATATCAAGATCGTCTCCATATTGCCCTTTTAATGCAGTAACTATTTGTGATTCAGTTTTCTCAAAACTCAAGCCTTTGACTTTTAGCAAATAGCTTGAATTCAAAAACATTCTCGCCATTTGACTGTTCATTTCTAATGGCAGTATACTTGTATAAGGAACTACAAAATCTGCAAGTCCATAGGCTTTTCGTTTTAATTCGCTAAAGTCATGAAAAATGCCAGTTATAGTAAAACCCTGAGACTGGCGTACTTCTCTCGTAGCCGAGTTATTGGAATGACCATTTTCTCTCATACGAATAGCCATAGATGGCGGACGAATGGTCTGTTGCAATGCACTCTCAGCTGAACCGAACAGTAATTTGGCAAGTGATTCTGATATCACAACAGCCTTTATTCCTTTTTCAACATCTTCCTCTGAGAAAAAAGTTCCTAGAATCATTTTCATTCCTGTGATATCATCATATTCACAGTTTGTAGCAATGGCATTACGAATACGATAATGTTTACTGTCAACCAAAACTTCCTGCCAGAAGGGATGGGCCAAAGGGCTGACACCCAGCACACCACTTACATCGGTTTTCAAAATGGATAAGGCGCTCTCATTCCATTGAGGAGGACGGGTTACCTCCAGCTCACCACTGTCTGAAAACTTTCCATTCATAACAGAAACCAATAATCCTTCCTGCTCAAGTTCATTATGTAAAATATTGGAAAAAAACTGACTGATGCTCAATACAATAATTAATACTCCCACACCCAGCCCAAGAGTGAACAAGGTTAAAAATGATTTTACAGGAGATTTTCCCAAACTACTTAAAACACTCATGATAATTTTCATTTTAAATCTCCTTATTCATATCTTATAGCTTCAGAAGGCGCGATCTTTGAGATCTGAAAAGCCGGAATACCGGTTACAACCATAGTAAATATCCATGAAATAAAAACTCCAAGAACCAAAATCAATGCATTATAACCTGATGTACCCAAACTGTTTTTTATGATCTCCGAAAGAACCACGGCAATAACCGTCCCTGTCAAAGCCCCGCATACCCCAATAAAAAGCGCTTCATACTCCAAGGATATCAGAATTTTATTAGTACTTGCCCCAAGGGCTTTTAAAATCCCCAATGATTTTCGGCGACGCTCCATCCGGCTTACCAAAATATTGGTCACATTCACAATGGCAATAAGCAGTCCCGAAATTGATAAAATCAGAATAACAGTTATCAAGCGAAGATTTCTGTCAGAAACAGCTTCAGCCTCAACTTTCGGAATACTAATATCCACATTTCCCTCACCATATTCCTTGTCAAAATAAGTCGCGATTTGTGCTTTAACAGAAGTAAGGCGTGATAAATCCTGCACAATGAATCTGAGAGTTGTTCCCCAGGCTTCAAAACGGCGAAAATCATTTCCTGATAAATCAGGAACAACAGCCGGTATAAAAGCTTCGTTATCAAAAGCCGTTCCTGTTTCTGCAAGAACACCAGTAATTGTGTATAAATCCCGCATCACCTGAATTTTCCTACCATAGGCTATTGCATCTTCAAAAATCTTTTTGGCCAATTTACTGCCCAAAATTAAAGACGGAGTATCTGATTTAATATCCTGCTCACTAAACACACTACCTGAAACAGCATTCAGACCATAGGCTGAAAAAAATTCAGGTGTAACCCTATAAGCATCTGCTTCCTCAACCTGAGGTTCTTCCAGACTGGTTAATTCATCTGCATCAATATTTGTATGAAAAGGATCAAATCCATCATCAGAAGGAGGTCCAGGCATAGCTTCTGTATTTGTGTTTCCTGTCGCATCTCTTGGCTGGAAATTGCCAGTCACAATAGTTCTGTTATTCTGATTATTGACCGACCCTTGTGTGCTTGTATTTGTTCCATTATTGTCAGAGCCAGGCAGCCTCATATTACCAAAACGCAAATGAGTCCGGTTCATAACATAAGCATATTTCACATCAGGAACCTCTTTTCTTGCTGCCAAATCATTTACCGTTAAAATCAGATTATTATCATCACTTACCAGACTTGCCGCTATATCCATGCCATCTGAATTTTGACGAGTACCAACAACAATCTCGTGGTAATAAGTAGAGCTTAATAATTTATCTGCTTCACTCAAGGATTGGTTCACAAGAGCAAAACCTGAAACTGTGGCCCCAATCCCCAGGGCTATTCCTAAAATCAATAAAATCGATTCAACAGGCCGCCCTTTTATGGACCGAATCATCAATAATTGATCTTCCTTTATGCGCATACCTTCCTCCACTCAATTTTGCCATCTTTGATATGAATGCGTTTATGCGCCCTATCACCCTGAGCATCATTATGGGTTACCATAACAATGGTCACGCCATTACTATTCAGCTTTTCCAGAGTCTCAAGTATTTCCTCACCCTTATCACTTGGAAGATTACCAGTCGGCTCATCAGCCAGAATCAAATCAGGATCATTACTTAAAGCCCTGGCAATAGCAACCCGCTGCTGTTCACCACCGCTCAACATACTGGGAAGATGATAAAGCCTGTCATTTAACCCAAGCCAATCCAGAAGCTCGCCAGCTCGTTTTTTTCTGGCATTATATTTAACACCTGCATAGGACATTGGCAGCATAACATTTTCTATTGCGCTTAATTCTGAAAACAAATTAAAGCTTTGAAAAACAAAGCCAAAATGCTTGTTACGAATCCTGGCTTGTTCCTTATCAGGCAGGCTTGAAATTTCATAATCTTCCAAAAAATACTGCCCACTGGTTGAAAAATCCAGAATACCCAGAATATTCAAAAAGGTTGATTTACCTGAACCCGAAGGCCCCATCACAGCAAGATAGTCGCCCCGGTTAATGGTTAAATTGATATTATCCAATGCCTTGATCTTAATCTGCCCCAGATCAAATTCTTTTTCAATATTTTCCAAACGAATCATATCATTCTCCTTGTAATAAAATTTCTTTATGGTCAATAAAATTCTGGTAACCGCTGGCGATAATCACATCACCTTCATTCAAACCTTCAAGCACCTCCACTCTGTTGGTTTGAGTCTCTCCAAAGGACACCTCAATCCTCTCTGCCTTAACCCCCGACACTTTGTAAACAAAACGCTGGCTACCCGTAGTAAGATAAGGTCCACGTGGAAGAAATAATGCATTTTCTTTTTTATTTATTTCAATGGTTCCAACAGCTGTTGAACCAAGCAGCAATGACTGGCCAGTATCAGGCTTGACCTTGACCAAAACAGTGGCCCCCAAACCATCGGACGACATTTCTGCTACTTTACCAATGTTCAAAATTATTCCATACATTTCAATACCGGAAATAGTCAACACTATTTTCTGGCCTTCCTGAATAACGCCCGCATAATCCTCCAAAACCTCAAGTTCCACAATAGCGCTTACAGGATCACTGATGGTGAATAACACAGAATTGGCGGTAATTAAACTTCCCGGCACACTTAACGAAGATTCCATAGACAAAATTTCTCCATTCATAGGGCTGGTCACTCTTAAATCCTTGATATTCTCGTTGGTTCTTTCTATTTTCGTTTCATACTGTTTGATTTCAGCTGCCCTGATTTCAGAATCAATCTTCTGAAGCTCAATTTCCTGATTCAGGGAAATCTGGGTTTCATATCTGCTCTGCTTGAGTTCATTCAATTTATCAATCGCAGCATCCAGATCAGACTGACGCCCGGCATTAATAGCCGCCAAATCCTGGTACTTCCCGACCTCTTCTTCAGCCTCCTTAATGTCCGCGTCAAACTTGGCCACATCCCTTTGCAATTTATCTAAATTGAATTTATTCTGGGCTATCGTTTTTTTAGAATTCAATTCAGCATTCTGGGTATTAATCTTCAAATCTTCAAGCTGCTCTTCCAGATCAGGCGCATATAACTGCGCCAGCAATTGGCCCTTGTAAACCGAATCACCCTCATCAGCAAAAAGCGATTCGGCATAAGCCTGCACAGAACTAATCACTTTAAACTGTGTGGGAATCACCACACTTCCCGAAGCCTGTACTGATTGAAGAAACTCTCCTTTCTGGACCTTGGCTGTCTGATAATTTTTTAAAACAAAACTATTCTGCTTTGGTAAAATGGTAAAATAAGCCACAATCCCCCCAAGAATGATCACAGCCATAATGAGCAAAAGCATCTTCAGCTGTTTCTTCTGCTTTGGCGATTTAAAGGCTGTTATATTGGCATTCACAATCGAAACTTTATGCTCTCGTTCCCGCACTTGTTCCATACTCTCCCCCTAAAAAATTAAATACTTTTCACTCAGTTCACATTGGACATTTTAAAAATACGACATTCCAAGGTAAAATGGGTTAAGGCTGTGTAAAAGCAATGTTAACTATGTAAAATTTTGCAGCTTTTAAACAAATATTCTTTATAATGGATTGTTCAAATGTTATAATTATAACAGAAGTATTTATTCAGCTTTTTTGGGCGTTACCCTATTCCGCTCCGCTCCAAAGGGCCCGGGCTTTGCGCTGCTCCGCTGTCGCTCCGAAATCCTCGCCTGCCAAATAGGCAGGCTGCGGGTTTCATAAAAGCTTTTTTGAAAAAAAGCTTTTATGCCGCTCCAATCCCTAACGCGTTACGCAAGGCAGCTTTTAAATAAGCAGATAATGCACTTTATGAATATAACGGGGGTTTGGGGGCAGAGCCACCAGGAGAGGGGGCAGCGGAATAATCACAGCCACGGTGAAACCTGGTTGTGATTATGGAGCGAGGGGGAGACTTCCCCCGACCTGAAACATTTTACCAATTCGGAAAAGAGACAAGGAAATGAAAAACCATTTTGTAATTTATGTTATGGGTATTCTTTTATTTATAGCTGTCATTACTTTGGCCATACTGCAATCGGGTTGGGTTGATCAGGCGGCAGAAGCCAAAAAAGAAAACATCTATCGCAACATGCAAAACCGGACCAACCAGGCTAGTGACCAAATCAGGAGGGATTTCCGGCTCATCGAATCCATGTTGTCAATCGAACCTCAAATATATAAAAACAAGGACTGGTCTGGTTTTTATAAAAACATTCAGTTTCTACTGGATGACACTAATCTGAAGGAATATCTTCAGGATTTATATTTACTTCCTTTCAATCAATCAGAAGCTCCCTATCAATACAATTACGATACCGGCAAATTTGAAGTCATCACCATTCCGCCGAACTTTATCAAAATAAAGGAAATTGATACCAATGCCTGGATACCTTTCCCAATGCATTACAATAATAAATTTTATATTATTCCCATAAACGAACATCTCCAGAACAGGCGGCCCGACCGGGCAGGCAGCACACTGGCTGTTATATTAATCAAATTCGATCTGGACTTTTTTTATTCAACCATAATGCCTGCTTACTTAAACCAGATCTTCCCGGAATATGCCTTTTCCATTACAGATGGTGCTAAAATTTATTTTAAAACAGCTTCACTAAACAATTCCCACAGCCGTAAGCCCGACTTTGTATTTCCTTTATATGATACCAACCGGGTAAAAATTGAAGCACCACCGCCTGACCCGACAACTTTAGAGGGTCAAAACTCAGAACATCCTGAATCAGAAATACGAAAGAATTTCCTTTTTTTCCGTTATTTTCAAAACATCGACAATCCGGCTCAAGCCATTGTCCTTGAAATATTTTATCCGGATATGTCCTTTGAAGATTCCATTAACCAGCAAACATTGACCAACAGAATACTAAGCATAAGTATTTTAACTCTACTGTTTTTCAGCTCGCTTTTTTTATACTGGCTCTATTCCAGGCTTACCAGAATCAGAAGCCAGGAACAGGAATTCGTCGCTTCCATCAGTCATGAACTCCGAACACCACTTGCAGTTATCACTTCCACATCGGACAATCTTCTGAGCGGGATTATCAATGATCAGGAGCAGATTAAAAAATACGGCAATGTTATCAATGGCCAGGCCAAGCGCTTGTCCCAGATGGTGGAAAATATTCTTTTTTATTCGGGCCTTGAAAAAACACAAAGGCATTTTGATTCAAAAAGCGCTACTGATATTATTAATTTAGCTGATCAATTAATAAATATTCACAGGGATTTTTACCCGGCCATCAATTTTCAACATGAATACTCTCTGCACCATTCAATGGTCCAGGTCGATCCAAAAGCCCTTAATTTGATAATGGAAAATCTGTTCATTAACGCCATTCGACACGGTACAATCAATAAATCTGGTATAGTACGAATCATTTTACGACCCAATATTCCCAAAGGAATCAAAATAATTATTGAAGACGAAGGGCCTGGCATTCTACAGAAGGATCAAAAACGAATTTTCCAGGCTTTTATCCGTGGTGAAAGAACCGTCAAAAACCAGACACCCGGTAATGGACTCGGGCTTCATCTTGTAAAGCGAATATGCGATTTACTGAGCGGAACTATTAAAATCGAAAGCCCCTATTATAATATTACTAATAGCAAAATCAAGGGCAGCCGGTTTATAGTCACCCTTCCCATAGAGGCCATAGAAAATGAATCCTAAAAAAATACTAGTAATTGAAGATGAAGAAGGTTTGGTGCTTTCTCTGGAAGACCGTTTAAAAACCGAAGGATTTGAGATAACATCCTGTAGCGATGGTAATTCAGGAGAAACAGAAGCACTCTCAGGAAAATACGATTTGATTCTTCTGGACATCATGCTTCCTGAAAAGGACGGTTATCAGATTTGCGAATCCATTCGAAAAGCAGAACTCCTGGTCCCTATTCTTATGCTGACGGCCCGAAGCACCAATCTTGACCAGGTATTAGGATTACGAATAGGCGCTGATGATTATCTGCCCAAGCCCTTTGACATGCAGGTATTACTGGCTCATGTCAATGCCCTTCTCAGACGCGCGTCATATAACAACAAAGAACATGGTGTGAATATTATCAGCTTCGGTCATTTCACATTGGATATTTCAAAACACATTCTTAAGAAAAAAAACAAAGCTGTTCCCTTGAATGCACAGGAATATCGATTACTGGAGTTCTTAGTCAAAAACCCGGACCGGATTTTTTCCCGAGATGAGCTTCTGGATAGTGTGTGGGATTATGACAGCGTACTTACTACTCGGACAGTAGACGTACATATTGCCTGGTTGAGACAAAAACTGGAAGAGAAGGAAATTCCCCGGCATATAAAGACGATCCGGGGTTATGGTTATAAATTTAATCTAAAATAGCTTTTTACGAATAAATTAAATATATTTTAGAAGAATTATAATTATAATCTAACCTGAAGATACGCGAAGTTTCGCAGGCTGTTGAAAAAACCCTTGTTTTAAATATTTTCTCTTCCTCTTATTTTCTAAAATTCATGAAATAAATCTTATTATGTTGCTGTAATTTATAATGCGCCTTAATTATAGACCTGACATTCATTCTGAACGCGGCGAAGCGAAGAATCTCAGTTGACGATGAGCATGTTGATTCTCCAGTTGATTCTCTAATAGAGTGGTTGCGAGTAGGAAGGAAGCAATGCAGGATGAGAATCTTGTAGATTCTTCGTCGTACCTCCTCAGAATGACATCGGTAACCATTTTTTAGTCCTGCTAGATGTTAAATATAAATCCAAAAAAAATGGGGGCAAAAAATCATGTGTAAATGCTTCAGATTTTACACCCCAGGGCAACGCCCAAAACTGGGATCATTAATCGGGAAATTTTTTCCCATATTTCCAGTTTGAGTGATTTTTTCCCACTTTACAAAGCGTAATTTTTTATTCGCGCTCCAGCAATTTGAAAAAACTCGACGCGGAATCATTCCAGTTTTTTTATCCCGAATAATATTTCCTTCCAGTAAAACAAATTAACATAAGATTCCAGATTCTGAATCCACGCGCGAACATTTAAGCCCGCCAAGGCACCTTGGCACATTTATTGCAATACTAAAGATAACAGAAATTATTATGATCCAATAGGAGGAATCATTATGAAAAGAACACTTTTAATCAGCCTTTTAATTATTGTCAGTTTGGTGACCTTTGCCAATGGCGATTCAGAATCACAAAACAATTCTGACAATACCCGCCCAATACATGATAGCATTTTACAAGATGAAGCGATCATAACACTCACCGGTTCTGTTGCATTCGAAAACAGGATTCATCCGGAATTGACTGTGGGCGGCCAAAAATACCTTCTCATGGTTGGGCCTGCTATGCGCGATTATCCTGACACCTTAAAAGAGGGCCAGCAAGTCACAGTAGAGGGCTATGTTCTAACAGAGGAGCTAATCAAAAAACTGGAGGACGCTCGCGCTGATTATCAATCCAACCGAGGCAAAGGAAACATGATGGGCCCCTTGTACAACAGCACCGGCGATGAAAAAACAGTGATTGTTGAAGCAGTAACCATCGATGGCAAGCGTTATGAAATTGATTATGACAATTCCCGAAGAGGCAATATGCGCGGCAAATTCAACCGGGGCAAGGGTATGGGAAGAATGATGTAAAAGAGCATTTATTTTACAGGCCGAATATTTTATTATTCGGCCTTTTTTTTACTGGAGCAATGGATCAAATCCTATTATGATTTGAGGAATCATGATGTCAAAGCTTAAAGATTTTGGGATATATTTTGTTTTTATTATCATCTATGCAATTCTCCTTGGAACCATTACCTTTTTATTTCACAATGTCAAAACCAGGGATTCTGTTCTTTATGAATATGAAGCCTTTAGAAATGCTTTTGGCCTGCTGGAGGCCGCGCGTCAGAATATTCTCGATAGTGATTACCTTGAAGAAAGGGGAGTCATCGGCTTCGGGGTTTATAATTTAAAGGGACAGATGATTTTCCAGTGGGGCAACGCGCCGGCCTTTATTGATACCAGCAAACCTATCATGAGCGAAAATCAGCTGCGACGAAATTCCCCGAGCAGAATTTATCAGTTTATCCAAGCAATCGGAAATATGCAGCCTTTTTTCAACCGCATGGAAAGACGAATGATGAACATGGAGCGCCTGCCTGCTTATCTGTTCATGAATATTGATGCCAAAGAATATTTCAGGGGCCTTGATAAATTAAATATCACTGAATTCATTCTTCTAACATTAATCACTTGCATCATGGGGGCAGCCGCCTTTTTTTACCACAAACTAAAGCGCTCACAGCAAATACTCGCTCAAAAAGAAGAATTGGCGCGTCTTGGTGAAATATCAAGGACCCTTTCGCATGAAATCAAGAACCCTTTGGGGGCCATGCGAATCCAGACCGGGCTTTTAAAAAAAACAACAGATCCCAAGCATCACCAGGATATTCTGCTGATAGAAGAGGAAATTGACCGTTTAAGCTTGTTAACCCGGAGAATAGGCGACTTTGTCAGAGATCCTTTAGGTCAGAATGACAAAATTGATCTGCCCGCTTTTTTAACACAAACACTAAAAAAACGAAATTCTTCAGTAAATTACCAGAATCATTTAAATGACAATGTTTATGTTGTATTTGACAGGGAACGACTACGTTCAGTTATCGAAAACCTGGTTCAAAACGCCATTGAAAGCCACGAGCTAAAACAGGAACACACCAGCGTTCCTGAACTTCTTCTTCATAAAGATAATAATCATTATATTATATCCATACTCGACAGAGGCATAGGATTGCCCGAGGGCCAGGAAAACAGGATATTTGACCCGGCTTTTTCAAGTAAATCCTTTGGCTCCGGAATAGGCCTGTCCATTGCCAAACGCTTTATTGAAGCGCGTGACGGAAAAATCATTCTTCATCCCCGTGAAGGGGGAGGCACTGAAGCTCATGTGTATCTCAAAATTATTTAAAGGTTGACCCATGAAAATACTGGTTGTTGATGATGAAAAAAACATAAGGGAATCCATTGTTCGCTATCTGAAACTTGAAAAAATAGAGGCGTTATCCGCTGAAAACGGCTTATCAGCAAAAAGAATGCTGGAAGAAGATTCTTTTGATGCCGCGGTGATTGATCTTAAAATGCCGGGCATGAACGGCCTTGAATTGCTTGCATGGATCAAGGAACAAGGCCCCAGCATTCCTGTTATCATGATATCCGCTTTTGGCGAGATCAACGACGCGGTTGAAGCCATGAAAAAGGGAGCAAAGGATTATCTGGTAAAACCATTTGACCCTGAAGAATTGATGATACGCATTAAACGCCTGGTCATGGAAAAAGTGAATCAGGACAGAGTGAACCTGGGCATGTCGGACAGCAATCCTAAGCTGGAATTATACGACAATAGCAGTTTGAGTAAAAAGCTGATGCATTTAATCAATAAGGTAGCGCCCACTGATTCGACAGTATTGATAACTGGCGAAAGCGGTACCGGCAAAGAGGTTACAGCACGATTGATTCACAGCAAATCTCTCAGAGCAGACCGGGCTTTTGTGCCAATCAACATTGGAGGCATGCCAGAAAACCTTCTGGAAAGCGAACTCTTTGGCTATGAAAAAGGCGCCTTTACCTCAGCCAACACACAAAAAAAGGGAATCGTGGAAATGGCCTCAAGGGGCACACTTTTTCTTGATGAAATCGGCGACATGCCCCTCAGCCTTCAGGTGAAATTATTGCGTTTTCTGCAGGATAAAAAAATTCAACGCCTGGGCGGAACTCAAAGCATACCCATTGACCTGAGAATCATCGCTGCCACCAACAAAAATCTGAAAAAGCTGATCGAGCAAAATCTCTTCAGGGAAGACCTTTATTTCAGGCTGAATATTATCTCCATTGAACTCCCTCCTCTTCGAGAAAAAATTGAAGAAATCGATCAGCTTACAGGAATTTTCATAAAAAAATTCAACAAAACAATGGGAAGGTCCATTACCGGAATCACGCAAAAAGCCTTAAAAAAACTCAAGGACTATCATTATCCCGGCAACATTCGAGAGCTGGAGAATATCATCGAAAGAGCCTTTATCCTCGCTGATACAAACGAGATCAGCGAAGGGGATATTGATTTATCATCAGACAATAAGCGAAAAATAACCATAACAGGCACCCTTGCCGAGCTAGAAAAAGAAACCATCCTTCAAGCACTCAATCGCTGGGAAGGAAATCGAACCAAAGCCGCTGAAGAACTGGGTATCACGCGGCGAACCCTTTTCAACAAGATCAAGGAATATCATCTTGATCCTGAGCCCTAAGCATTTAAAAACCAAATGATAGGCCTTCCCATTACAAGATAAGCTATAGACAATTCGTATGATTCTGTCAAAGCCTCCATTCCGCAAAAGCCCCATTCAATTGAATATCAACGGGAGGTTGCCCCAGCCCTGGAGGGCTCGGGCCGGGCTCTCCACCACTCCGCTATCGCTCCGAAGGTTTTCGCGCTGAAATAATCAGCGCGAAAACGCTTTGGCAAGGCATTTTTAAAAAAATGCCTTGCCATGGCTTCGATCCCTAACCCCTTAATACGCTGCCGCAGCCCTTGGTGGAATAGCGACAAATAAATTTATTTCTTGACAATTACCAAAAACATTGTATATTAAAGAGAGGACAAAAATGACCAATAACGGACAAACAGGAAACGAACAAATCTATACCCTTACTGAAATAGCCCAATTTTTCAAAGTAGCAGAAAAAACCATTATCCGCATGATTCAACGGGGCGAAATACCTGCCATTAAAATCGGCTCACAATGGCGCTTTATCAAAGAAGAAATCGACCAATGGCTGCATCAGCAAGGTTCTTCAAATAAAAAAGATCCCCTTGTACAGCTTCTTGAAAACAGCCCGGAAGAACTTCCTGTATCCCGATTAATCAAACCGGAACATATCATCCTCAACCTTAAAGCGGGCTCAAAAGAGGATATTTTAATTCAGCTCACAGAAAGCCTTGTCAAGGAAGGCCTGGTTGAAGACCGCGACTGGTTTGTAGAAAAATTACTGGCCAGGGAAGAAATGGCTTCCACAGCCATTAATATGGGTGTAGCGGTTCCACACTTCAGGCATCCCCAGGAAAACCGGATTCTGGCCCCATTAGTGGTGCTTGGAATTTGCCCTGAAGGCACTGATTTTCAATCCCGGGATGGCGAAAAAAGCACAGTTTTTTTTCTGATTTGCACATCCAGCGAAATTGCCCATTTGCGTATTTTATCCAAAATCGCGACATTTATCCAATCGAAAGAAAATTTACAACCGCTGATTGAATGTAAAACAAAAGAAGAGGTTATCAGCTTTTTTCTTTCATAAGCGCAGCTTTGTGTACTTTCCTTTATCATGATTATTTTGGACTAGCATCAAGAAAGGCTCAAAAAAAATTACCCCAGAGACGATTCGAACGTCCGACCTACGGTTTAGGAAACCGGCGCTCTATCCTACTGAGCTACTGGGGCAATAGATGCAAAGTTTAGCCTGTTGAGTCATGGATGTCAACGGGGGCTTTAAAAAAATATTGAGTCCTCTTTATCCGTCGAAAACCATTCTAAAATAGAAGGACCACTAGAGCAGTCCCAGTCAATCACATTCAGTAGGTTTTTTTCTCGGCAGCCTTCATGGCTCTGAAAACCTCAATTTTTTCATCAATAATGGCTCGCGCGCCTAGATCCATATACTCAACGACCAATTTATCATAGACCTTATCAAAATTATCCGGCTCGGCTGTAATGGATTTAATGAAAATCTCAACAGACTTTGATTTCAAATTGGAGCTATACTTGGCTTCCGATTCAATCACAACATCAAAATAAGGGGCCAGAAAAGCATCGGTGTAAGCAATTTCCATGGCTCTCACGATGTATTTTTCAAAACCCGGATAATTCATGGCCTGAGCCTTCATGTTCAAAGCATCATCACCATAATCAAAAGCGCCGGTAGATATTATGGCAAAATCATGCCAGTTGATTTTATACTCCAGCGGCAGGTCATCGTTTGAAACCTTTTGAATGGGAATCCCATCTGCATTAACGGTTTTATAATGAATACCAATTTCTCCATTTTGAAGAATCTTGAGAATTTCCTTATCAGAGGCCATCCAATCGAGATATTTAATGACTGCTTCAAGCTGATTTTTATTAAAACTCGGCACAAACATATGCAGACCCGCGGGAGAATACTTCATTTTCACATGCTTCCCTTCATAATTTTCAAAGGGATCAAAGGGAATAATTTCCCCATCAGCCACATTTTTTTTCAACTCAGGAAACACACCATCCGAACGATAGGGCAGATCATAATTGCCGATCCATGCTCCAACAAGCCCTTGTATTTGATGCCGCCGCAACAAATCTCCAGTTTTATCTGTATCAAAATCAAGATTAATTAATTTTTCATGATAAAGCCTGTTTAGAAAACGGAACCCTTCTTTATAGCCCGGCATCACCCAACGTCCTTGATCATATTTTGAAGCGAATTCTTCTTCCGACATTTTTTCCACAAAAGACCAAACCAGAGTGTGCACATTCCAGTCAATAATATTCTCATAAATCTGAATCCCGAAGGGTATAGGATTTTCGACCTTTCCCGGATTTTTATCCCGGAAAGCCACGAGGGCTTCGTAAAATTCCTGCTTTGTTGTCGGAATACCCAAGCCCAGTTTATCAAGCCAGTCCTTTCGTATGAAGGAACTGAAAGCCGGTGTCAAGGGGCGTTTAGCCGGAATCGTATACTGAATACCATTCCAGCATCCATATTTCAAAAGATCCTCACCCAGATATTCCTTTAAATGGCTTCCGTATTTTTTCAATGCCGGCCCAAGATCAGCCAGACTCTCCGATTTGATATAATTGGAAATTGTTGGAATATCATAGAGAAAACACAAATCCGGCGCTTTTTGAGCGGTCATTAAGGCATTTAGTTTCGGGACCTCCTCCCAACGGGGGACCGGAACAAAAGAAAGCGAGATATTTTGACTTTTTTTAATTTTCTTCATTATATAATGAGCCTGATATCCGTCATCTATAGCTAATCCCGGTGTATCACGATCAAATAATTCCACAGACAAATTCTGCTGAGGTCCAAAGTGATCATAACATCCGGAGAGTAGAAGCAATAAGCTTACTGCCCACAAAACAGGACTCCTCGAATTTGACTTCATTTATTTCTCCTTAGCTTTTTATTGTTTATAACTCAAATATAGTCAATAGTGCTATTGTTTTTTCACAACCCGTCTATTTTCTCTAGGTTTTTATAATCACCCTCTGATTATAGCTAAACAAAAACCACAAAAATCAAAGAAACAGGCAATCCTATTGAAAAATTTATGAAATTTTACCCTCCAGCAAATAGACATTTCGCTTTACAGATATCAAAGTTTATGTCATTATATTAAACCTTTCTTTGTTTATTAAACCAGAATAAAGAAATGACTGACTCAGAAATATTCTGTTCATACCATGAATATCAAAATATCCAGGGCTAGACAATGTGTAGCCTCTTCTGCTTAGGAGCTAAAAATGAAACCTAGAACTCATAATCGATTGGACAAACCACGATCATTCAAAAAAAACAAGGATTTCTCAAAACCAACCTTCTTTAAGGCTGTTTGTGATCAGTGCGGAGCCAATTGTGAAATTCCTTTTAAACCGACCCAGGGGAAACCCGTTCTGTGCAGCAATTGTTTTGAGCATAAACCAAGGGATAATTCGGGCGAAAGAAGAACAAGCAACAGAGAAACAAGTAAATACCAGGCAATTTGCGACAGCTGCGGAAATGAATGCGAAGTACCTTTCAAACCGACCAAGGGTAAACCCATTTTTTGCGACGCTTGCTTTGAAAGTAAAAAAGTTAACGAAATGGATGAATTAAAAATGGAGATAGCCATTTTAAACACCAAAGTTGACAAGGTTTTGGAAATTCTAAAAACCCTCTTTGCCGTAAAAAAATACAAAAGTGAAATAAAGGAAGAATTGGAGATTCCCAAGAAACGTAAAGTTGTTGTGAATAGAGACGACGAAGATGAAGAATCCGATGATATATAATCAGGGGCGTTTTTATCTTTTGACTTGTTGATAAATTCCTTACTTCATGATAATATTTAATGAAGTGTCATCTTCTTCAGTGAATCGAGGTAATTTTCCATATTATTTTGATTCAAGTAAGCGCGATTTGTAAAATCGCCTTTTCTGTTTCTTTGTAATAGAAGAAAAAAATTTCGTTGCGCGGGAAGCTGGCTACATATATTTTTAGCATTGATTAAACCATTGAATAATGAGCACAATGCGTAAAACCTTTTGAATCACGATTTTAACAGCCCTTTTTATCAAAATCGGCTGTTAAAGCGTTTTTAACTGGATAATTTTCATCATAATGCTTCAAAAACAAAAGTCGAAACAGGTCACCACTACAGAGCGATCCATTTGAATCATTTATGACCAAAGAATAAAAATTGTGGTCTCTTGGAATAAAACCAGGTGAAAAAACGCTAAAAGGAATTTGTATAGAAATGAAGTTCATTTTATTGCCTATTCTAATTTGTTTTTCTGTTAATTTTTACGGGCTTCCATATGATAAATCCTGTTTACTGATTCAGTTCGAAATTTCGGCCGATTCATTTATCCGGGCAGATATCGTCTCATCAGCCAATTGGTATTCAACAATCATGCCGGCTTATACACTGGGAATCAGTACCTATATTCCCCAAAAAGAAATGTTGCTCCATGAAATTAGCTTGGCTCTCTATTATTTTGAAAGTAACAGCTTTAATTTTAATACAGAAACCTTGGATGTCGGCACAATAAGGCTTCTATTATTCAAGAGCCCCATCAATTACTTATGCCATTTGTCGTTAAATCCCATTTTTTCTCTCATTGTCGGCGGAAAAATAATCCCTCAATATGAATCTATTAGCAATATAGTCACTTATTCGAATTACATGACCCACGAAGATTTCTCGATCAACCTGTGTCCTACATTCGGTTTTTCTATTGCGGCTCCAAAATCCTTTAATTTTCAAACGGAATTTTCTCCTGGCCTGGCATTACCGGTTATAAATAAACTCACATTCCCCAATGCTCCAGCTGACACCTTTGAGGCTATTCATGGTTCACTACAAATAGGCAGTTTTTTCGCTATCCACATAAGTCAATTTCGTATCAAGGCTTCCTACAACTACACTCTCAATGCCGATATATATTTTATATCGGAAAAGTATAACAGTCATTTATTGAATGCTAAAATACAACATTATAATTCCTTTGGCATAAGTATTGGATATCATTTGTAAAATGAAATACCTTATCTTTTTTTATTTATCTGTGATTTATTCATGCTCAATTTTATCTCCTATTAAGCCCTATGAAATTCTTTCGAGTGATCACTGTATGATTACTGTTTCTGATGAAAAAATTTCCCGGAATCAATTTAAGCGCATTCTTGATAATGCCGAGACAGCATTCCTCAAGGTAACAAACGAAACAGGTTTAAAATACTCGCTAAAAATACCAATCATCTATGATGAAAATCGCACAGAACTTTCTATCCCTTCATCAGCTTATGTTCATTTTAATACTATTTATATTCAGTCGGTCTTATTCAATCAATCTGATAATCAATTGATTGAAACTTTATGCCACGAAATAACTCATGTTTTGATGATCGGAATATTCGGAATTTCAGATAGCTTCCTCACCACCGAAGGCTCTGCCATGTTCTGGAATAAACCTAAAAACACCAGGGAAGTCCAAAATCTTTCACTCAAAAATCTCGTCGAATTATCCTATTATCAGTTATTCCTTGACAACACACGTCAAAAAAATCCTGACTATATTTACTATTGCTATCAATTAAGCGGTTTATTTGCAGTATACTGGATAAATGAATTTGGCTGGGACCATCTGTTTAAATTGTATCGGGAATTAACACCTCAAAACGCGATTCAAAAAATAGCTGAACTTAGCGGCAAGCCCTTTATTGAAATTGAAAACATCATAAAAGAAAGGTTTTAATATGCGTCGAATTTTTTCATTCTTAAAAGCACTAGCAAAACCAAAGTTTTACAAAAATCATGGAAATTACGGAAAAATTATCTTATTACCGGATGTTAAATTAATATTTCACAACACTCTGCGATCTTTTAATTTCAAGACTTTCGCGATTATCTCGTTAATTTGTTTTTTTATGAGCTGCCTTCCTTTAAACATACCGCCAGAGAACAAAGCACCTGTTAACAATGCAGGTGAACCTGTTATCAAGACTATCTTGCTGACAACAGAAACAAAAAAGGAAATCCAGTTTTTAAAAGGCGAATTATCAAACCATATTTTACAGCTTCCTGAATTAATCGAAGGCAAATTCTACAGCATCAACCTTGTCGCGCTCAACTATGACAGCAATGAAATTCTTTATCCAGCTGATAAAGACGAAACAGGTTTCACTCTTAAATATTCATTAAAAGATAATGATAGCGACATCCCCTATTTCACCGAAAATTACTCAGATGATGAAAATCACCGCTGTATTTACATCGCTTTTAAAGCCTATAATCAAACTAGAGCTTACTTATCATTAAAATACCTGTTTAACAATAATTATCGGAACTCCAATATAATCATTCAAGCTGGACTCTCCATAGTTACCCTCAACTATCCAGAGCAGGACTTACCCGGCATATTGGAAATTAGCAGGCCTTACACAGGCTTTTTCACTGAAAAAAAGGATAACTCAAGTGTATCTTTTAATTTTCAGACCTTGGATGAAAATACTTGGTATAAAGCCAGGATAGAAGCTGATTTCTCGAATAGTATTTTCCCTAATTGTCTGAACCTGAATTTCCGTTCTTCTCTTAATATCAATTCCGATGCTATTGAATTCCAAAATTCATATACCAGTCTATATTATTTTAAAGTTAATCATTCTACCCCTTCACTCCATATAAAAGGAGACATTGGCACGAGGTACACGATATTAATGAGCGAAGCCTCATATTCATTTGTTACTGATTCATACGAACCCGATGATGGTCCGCTATCATCAAATATTGACTCTATTTCGGGAACCGATATTCAAAGCGCCTCGCATACACTCATTAAACAATACGAATCCGACTGGATTCAATTTACGCCAACAGAGTCGGGTTATTATTCACTGGACTTTATAATTGAAGACAGTTTTACCGAGGCTGATCTGGATTTAATCGATACTCCCTATATCGATATAAAAATAATTCACCCTAACGGCTCTACTATAATAAAACAAGCAATGGCAAAGCCGGATCAAAAATGGATAATGCCTGTAAATATGACAAACATCTTATCCTGGAATATCAGCGCGGAAAACCTTTCCTCGCCCTGGTTTATTCATTTGCTTAATTCAAGCTACGGTAATAATCCAATTCCAATAGAGTATTCAATTCGCATCCATTTGGAGTCATCACCTTATTAAGGTTTTCCGGGCTTGAATTCGGGTGCGGGAAATGGGAACTTACCAATTTCAACTATCAGGTACGACTTCAAAAGGCGCGCACAAGCAAATGCTTATTCTCAGTTTTAGAGGATCACTGTTATGGGAATCATCATGATACAAAGACCTAAATTTTGTTTCAGGGAAATTCAAAAACCCTTAATGTCAACTCCTTTCGTCCTATTTTATTTTTTTCACAGATAAGATAGGATAAAGCCATGGCACAACACGAAATAAGACAAAACAAAATTTCCCGGGAATGGGTTATCTATTCCACAGGACGGGGAAAACGCCCCCATGATTTTATCAAGCAAGAAGAATTTCACTTAGCCTCGGAACCGGACAAAAAGTGCCCTTTTTGTCCGGGAAATGAAGAAATTCTGGGTCCGATTTTATACCAGTTACCTGGAGAAAATCAATATACCTGGGCTGCAAGATGCGTTCCAAACAAGTACCCGATTCTGGATTCCTCATCATCATCAAAAAGAATTCACGAAGGAATCTATCTCAAAACCCAAGGTTACGGTGAGCACGAACTCATTATCGAAAGTCCTTTTCACAATAAAGATTTGGCAGATTTTTCACAACAGGAAATGGAAATAATCATCGAATGCTACCATAGCCGAACCTTAACGCTTTTTGAACATCCTCAAAATCAGATGGTACAGATTTTCAGGAACCGCGGGCCAAAGGCTGGCGCTTCACTGATTCATCCCCACTCGCAAATTATCGCATCCTCCATCGCGCCTCATTATATGCGTTACAGAGAAGAGATCGCGCAAAGCTATTATGATGATCACGGCTGCTGCATATTCTGTGAACTTTTAGAATATGAAATCAAAGCTGAACAACGAATGGTATACCAAAACAAGCATTTCACAACCCTCGTTCCCTATGCCGCTGAGGTTCCCTATGAAATGTGGATTATTCCCCATCATCACGATGCCAGCTTTGCCGCCCTGGCTTCAGATCATAAGCCATATCTGGCGGAATCCATCTCTCAATCGATAAAAAGGCTTTACGCCTGCTATGAAAAGCCGAACTACAATATGGTAATTCACTCCTGCATGCGCTACAAACAGGATGAACCACAGCTGCATTGGTACATACAGATCATGCCGCGGCTCAGCACTCCCGCGGGTTTTGAAATCGGATCCCGAATACCCATCAATTCGCATATTCCCGAAGAAGATGCTCTTGAACTAAGGCAAAAATTCTAAAAAAAGGGGCTGTGAATATTCTTCACCAGCCCCTGATTCTTTAAGGTATTAAAAAAAAATAACTTGTTCAGTTAAATCGATTTCCCGCTCTTAGCGCGTTAGGGATTGGAGCCATGTTCAGTCATTTTTTTAAAAATGACTGAACAAAGCGTTTTTGGGCGGATAATTTCCGCCCGAAAACCTTCAAAGTGGCGCAAAGCCCGGCCTGCTGAAATGTAATGAAAGCAGGCAACGCCCGAAAAATCAGACCAAACAAATAGAAACGATTTATTTTACAAACTGGAGCTCAGCCAGATTAATTCCCTGCCAGCAGTCATTAAAACCGAAAACAGGATACTGCTGCGATTCACGGCTTTCAGTGCCATCATTATCAGCAAGAGCGATGTTAAAACCGATAATGCCCAATTCTTTTGCATCTGCTGTTAATCCAATTGAAAACTCAAGAACAGTGCCATCAGCGCTCCATACCGCTTTATGAGCTGGTTCATAGGAACTTTCGTCCCAATCCTTGCCCACAAGGGTTCTCAATTGTATAAAATTATTATTCATATCGAGGAAAACCTCAACATTGTCATTTTCCCATACATTAGGCGCCTCTGTATAGGTGATATCATCAGACCGAAGAACATAACCGTAAATTGTATTACCATTATAAACTATTCCCCATTCGCCGCGGAAATCCTTGTAATCCCCCGTATAAACAAGATTATCTTCGGAGAGTTGATTGAAAATCAATGGGTACTTCACAGCTTTGGTCCATTCACCATCGCTGATTTTACCATCAACTTTAACGATAGAGGATTCATTGGCATGAAAAGGAATCACCACTCTTGGCGGCTCAGGAGGACGAGGTGAAGTTCCTTCAAATTTAAGGCTGCCGAGGTTCACGCCCTGCCAGCTGTCATTCTGGCCAGTTATAGAATAAAGCTGCCATTTCCTGCTTTCACCATCATTATCGCTGAGCGCGATATTCCATCCTGCAATAAGATTGGCTAAATTGGCATCAGGCAATTCAATACTCAATTCAAGCACTGTTCCATCCTTGTTCCAGACAGCTTTATGCGCTCCCGCGTAGGAGGAGTCTTCAAAATCGCTTCCGATTAATGTTCTGAGCTGGACAAAGGTCCCGTTCAGATCAAAAAAAACTTCAACATTATCGCTTTCATAGGAATTGGCTGCTTTTGTGAAAGTTACATTATCCACGCGTTTCAAAAAAACATAAACTGTATTTCCCTTGTACAACACAGACCATTCACCTGATAATTCAGCAGGATCCTTAGGCGGTCTAAGATCATCAACATTAAGTTGATTAAACCCTAAAGGATAGTTAACAGCATTGGCCCATTCATCAGCGTTGATAACACCATCAACAACAGGAGCTGTCTTTGCTTCGCGAGCCACAAAAGGCGGAATAGCACGTCGGCTATTATCAGCCGAATCGCTCATATTTTCATAACCTGTTTCAACAGGACCAGCAACCAAAGCATCACGCACCGCGTAAAAAGAAGGCTTTGGATTATAATCGTGGTCAAAAAGCAATGAATCGCCATAACCCGGAGAAAAACCCGGAATCCATGAAACAGCATCGGTAAAACCCCAGGTAATAAAAGTATCACACTCGGGAAAAGCCAGCATTATTTGCGTCAACTTTTGGTACATTTCCGCCTGAAGCTGATAATCTTCAGGAGTAAAGGGTTCCTGCATTTTGATATCCAGTTCAGTAATATCCACTTTCAAACCAAGATCAACAAAACGCTTGATGTTTTTATAAAAACTGTCAAAGGGCCAGCTCTTCGCCACAGTTAAATGGCACTGAAGACCAACACCATGAATGGGAACACCTTGATCCAGCAATTCCTTAACCATTTTGTACATGGCATTAGATTTCGCGTTAACAGTTTCCACACCATAATCATTGTAATACAACAAGGCATCGGGTACTGCCGCGTGAGCCATACGGAAAACCGCGGGAATAAAATCCTTGCCAAGGGTATCATAAAAAACCGATTTTCGGTAATTTGAACCATCAAGGGCTTCATTCACCACATCCCAGGCATAAACCTTAGCGGCATAACGGCCGGCTACATTATCAATATGGTATTTTAACGCGGCCAAAAGCTCCTCTTTTCCCCAAGGAGTTTTGGGCGTTAACAGCCAGTCAGGTGCTTGGCTGTGCCATACAAGGGTATGACCCCGCACTTTCATGTCATTGGCCATGGCAAATTCCACAATTTTATCAGCATCTTCAAAGGCAAAGCCCTCAGGCTCAGGATGAAGGCTCGACCATTTCATCGCGTTTTCAGCTGTTACATAATTAAAATGCATGCTTAAAGTATCAGCATATTGTTTATTATCAAGCTGCACCGGATCAACAGCAGAACCGACAAACATATTCTGCTTCACCGCCGCTTCCCTCAAACTGAGACCTTCAATTTTGGCAGCACTGCTTTTCTCCGCCGACTTCTCGGTGGAAATACAGCCAAACAGAACAATCATGCAGATAAATAAAATACTGAATTTTTTCATTCTACCTCTCCTAAAAAAAATTATCATAAAATACATTTTTATCCCATAGCAATGAAAATATCAACAATAGATTATGAGATAAAATGGAAACAAATCAATCATCATTATAAAATATCTATAATCCTGGGTGTGTCCGCAAAGGTTCATTGCCGTGAAGTTTACTGTAACGTGAAAAACTGTAACTTATCAATTAAATTATTTTGTATTCACCCGGTTTTCATGATTATTCAAAAAAATATAGTTGAAATTACAATATTACCGCGTTATGATAATACAGAATGGATTAATTAACCATCAAAAAGTGAGAAACAGAAACCCCCGCTTTATTCAGAGGATTAATAAAAACAAGGAGTCTGTGATGGTAAAAGTGGAGCATTTGACAGGAATTTTTCAAGCTGATGAAGATATCAAATTGCAATCCTACACATGGAAACCTGCCAACAAAAAAATCAAAGCCATATGCCTTGCAATACACGGGGGCTTAACCTATTCCGAAGACTGGGCCATTCTTTCACCTGCCTTCGCGCAAAAACACATCGCCTTGATGTCCATCGACCTGCGTTATCACGGCCGTTACGCCCAACATAATCCTGGCCAAAAAGTATATTTTCATATTGAATCCTATGAACAATACATAGAGGACATCCATCATTATTATCTTCACATAAAAAAGCAATATCCCGACACACCCATTTTTATTTTAGGCCATTCAAACGGCGGCTTAATTTCGCTCTATTATGGATTAACCCGGGCCCCGCAGGAAATCAAGGGCTTTCTGATATCATCTCCCTGGTTAAAAAACAAGGTGTTGGTGCCTCCCCTTTTATTAAAACTTCTGAAAATAATCGCCTTTGTCCACCCCAAATTCGAAGTAACACCAGCTGATATTTCAGAACACTTAACACACGATCGAAAAATCATGGAACATCATGTGGAAGCCAGTGCAAAAGGACTCCGTGGAAAAACAGCCACAGCCAAACTTGGCCTTGAATCCATGAAAACACAACAATATGTAATCGAACACATCAAGGAATGGAAAAAATTTCCCCTTTGGGCGGTAATCGCGGGCGATGATTATCTGGCCGATGCAGAGACTAGCCTAAAAGCCCTATCCCAGGTACCCAAAAACCTGATCACCACGGAATTCTACGAAAATAATTACCATGAAAATTTCAACGAATTAAACAGAGAAGAAATATTCGAAAAAATGCTGAACTGGATAGAACAACGACTTAAAAATAAATAGAAAGCCAGAATCCAAGCACGAACATCAAATTAATCATTCTTTAGACCTCACAAGAAGCTAATCACAATTCTTGACTTTTCACCTGCAATCTGATATTGATTGATACAAGCTATTTTATGCTCTCAAAAGACAATAAGCCGGGATTGGATGGATTATGCCAAAGGAATTAGAAAATATCGAGGACTATATTCCCTATATTCAACACAGAATAGACCATAAATATATAGAAGAATCCAGAATATACATGCGCATTATCGAATATCTTTTTGATAAAAAAAACATCAGCGTTAACGGCGACATGACCCGGATAAACGGAGAATCCTGCCACGCGGTATACTCCGAAATCCTAGTCAAAGGAGCCAAGGTCCACCAGGAATTGGCCAAAAACAACAAAGCCGTTGAAGTCATCATGCCGCGGCATCGCAGCTTGTTCGACTATTCGGTTGAACAGCCAGTTCATCATCGCCTTATCAATCCCAATGTCATGCTTGTCGCAGGAGACAATCTTTTTGTCGGTCAATTCAATCACTTTATGCGCAAATACGGCGCCTTCAAATTCCTTCGCAAGGACGTAACCCTTAAATATCCGGGCTTGCCACCGGTATTCCTGTCGCAAAGTCGCTATATGGATGAATTGTTTCCCTGCTACCTGAAACACGAAATGATAGAAGCCAAAGGCTGGGACAAAAAACACATGGACATGATTGTTTACGCGGAGCAGGAAAAACACCCAAGCACTAAAAAAAGGGGCGGAGGCCGAAGCAAAACAGGCAAATTACGCGATCTCAATTTTTCCTTTTTTGACAAATTCCGCGCTATTTCCAGGGATTCCGGCATTCAGCTGTATATCGTACCAGTCAATGGAGGGCTTTCAAAGGTACCTGAAGTCCCCTATATTGTCGACCCTCCACCGGCAAAGGGAATCATGCGTGCAGTGCGCTATGCCCTGGAACAGTATTTCTGTTTCATTTCTTATCCCAAATTTGCCATAAAAAAACCCAAGGCCAAATTAAAAGCCATTGTGCAATACGGAGACCCCATCCCCCTGGAAACCAATTTCAAATCTATGCGCGACTTGTTCATTTATTCCACGGAAATTCGCGATAAAATAGGCAAACTTGAAAGCATTTTTCCCGTTACCTTGATATACAGAGCCATGGAAAACGAAGAAAAGGTGAATCTGAAAAAACTCGAAGAACGAATGAAGCAATTACTGGAAAAATATCAAAAACAGGACATTATCGTAAGCCCCTGCGTGGATAAACAAGGCAATTTACTCCCTGTAAAGGAAATGACCGAGGAAGCTGTGGAGCACCTTAATCTGAACCCCAATTACTATATCAAAGAAGCCAAAAACGGAAAGTTTCTGAAATTAAAGGGCGACCAGATAATTTCACTCCACCCCGCTGTGCAGCAATGGTATTACAATAACGTCATTCATCTTGATTAAGGGGCAATCCTGACCTGATCAATGATCAACCGTGCCAATAGAAAATTCCCCTATTTTTTTAGCCAACTCCTGGCCCAGGCCCAGGAATTCAATACCATTATCATAAAGCTTTTCACCCCCACTTTTTGCCTCGCGAACCCACACAACCCGCCCCTTCACCTGCAGGGGTTCCAATTCTCCGGGTAAAGTAAAATTAAAGGCATAACAACTGTCTTTTTCCAGCGGATACGCGATAGTGGTAATACACAAACCGCCCTGGCTGATATCCTTACTCTGGCAAAAATGGCTCTCATCCTCACCCTCAATCCTATGCTCAATATCAACCACCAATAAATACCGATGATATTTTCGTTTTTCCATGTTAAATTAAATTGTAATGCTTTTCAGTCAAAAGTCAAAATTTTTTAATCCAAAAAATTTCCAAACAGAGCGTGAATATCAAAATAAAAATATCCTGGGCGTTCCCCTGTTCCGCTCCTCTTCACAGGGTCGGGCTATGCGTTACTCCGGCTTTGCCTCCGAAGGTTTTGGCACGGAAATTATCCGCGCCAAAACGCTTTACCTGGCAGGTTTTGAAAAACCTGCCAGGTATAACTCCTATCCCTAACGCGAAGAAATATCAGCCCATTTTCTTTTGAACAATGCGGATAGTTGAATAAAAAGCAGAGCTTTCCTGTGCCCAAAAAAATCACTAAAACTTTCCTCCCATACTCGAACCAGACCCAAGAAGCAATAGCTGTTCCGGAAACCGTGAAAACACGGGCTATCGCACTTTATCAATAACAATTCTGTCAAAAAAAAAGCAGGAACGAAATAACTTCGTTCCTGCCGAATATGACTCCTATTTTTAACACATTAAACTAGCATTGGAAAGCTGGCACAAGATTAACATAATACTGAGCGATCAAAAGAGCGTCAACAATATCAACAGCGCCATTACAATTAACATCAGCGCTTTCCTGATAGAAATTCTGTACTGGCAAGCTCACATAATTCTGAGCAATCAAAAGGGCATCCACAATATTTATCGCATTATCATGATTGCAATCTCCCAAATCAAAGGGTTCAGCTGTTGGAACAGGTGTCGGGGTCGGAGTTTCCGATAATTCCTCGATTTTTTCCTGCATGGCTCGCTGAATTCCATAATACGCGGGTTTTTTCTGACCATTGTCATTGAAAATAAGAGGCGCGACAGCTTTGTCCTCCGGTGCGTCAGGATTAATTCGCCAATTCTGACTGTCCCGGATACCCCATACCTGCAAAACCTTAAACATCGGCTGATCAAGAGCCACTTTGGTTATCCAGTAATAAATATCGCCTTGAGCCTCAAGCCCGCTTGTGGATGTATTGGGAGCTCCCCCATCCATTTCAGTAATATAACTTTCAAGGCCAATATCAGCGAGTTTCTGAAGTTTTTCACCAAAGCTCCTTGCCATGGCTTCGGTAAAATCAGGGTTCAAATGCATCTGAAAACCTACACCAGTAATTGGAATTCCTCGTTGCATATAATCCTTCATGGCAGTGTACATACCGTTAAATTTGGCATCGAGAGTTGAAATAGAATAATCATTGTAAATCAACCTGGCATTGGGATCAACACGATGGGCGATTTTAAAGGCGTCTTCAATATATTGCTTACCTTGTCGTTGGCCAAAAACAGAAGCGCCATCCTGACCATTTGACCCAATGGCATTGATACGAAAAGTTCCATCACGGTGAAAAGCTTCGTTAACAACATCCCAGCCCCAGATTTGACCTTTGAAATGGTTGCCAACCGCAGTAATGTATTCTTCCATCATGCTTTTGGTTCCATCCACCCAGCCAGGATTATATTTATGCCACACAAAGGCATGGCCATGAACCAGCATATTATTTTGTCGTGCCAGATTCACAACCCGGTCACCGCCACTGTAATTATATTGGCCTCTATTTGGTGAAATGGTTCCGATTTTCATATCATTTTCGCATGTCATGATGTCAAATTCGGTAGTAACTATATTCTGGTCACTTCCACCAAGATTCGAAGGCACAGCGGCCCCGATATAAAATTCCCTTCCCAAATCCCTGAGCTGCTTTGATAAGCTTTTAAGGGATTGAGCTGATGCTGTAACACTCAAACCTCCCAATAAAAGAACAGCCAGAACAATAACAGAAATTACTTTTCTTTTTTTACCCACTTACTTCTCCTTGAATTATCAATTTTATTTTATGGTTTCGTTTCAATTAATTTATCACAAAAAATGGGAAAACAATATAAGGGTTTCCCAAGTAATATACATAAGATGAATTCCAGTATGGTCCTTAAGTGATTACTGCTATTATTGTAACAATACGGTAATAAATCCTATTCCCGACATCACATAGCACCAACGAAAAAGAGGCCGCATCAGGCAATACGGCCTCTTTTTTATTTCGTGAAATCCATCAATGGAGGCCGGTCATGGGCAATTCAGAAAAAATCGCTCACTCCAGCGCATCCAAAAATTCTATCAGGGCAGATTCTTGGAAGCCATTTCCCAGGCAGAATCCCGGCAGATGTTACAGGTCGAACCAACAAGAAAACCCTTGCCTGTTGCGCTCATATCGTCTTTTAGCCACCAGTTTAGCCAGGCTAAAGTGACCTGACCGAATAATCCACCATTGTCGTCATTCAGAGTGCCGCCATGACCGACATTCCTGCTAACAAACATCGCGGGAACAGCACCGTTTTTAATCGCTTGAAAATCTCTTTTGCCGTTAGCGTAAGCCATATCACTGGTGCCGCCTTCGAGAAAAAGAACCGGCGTTTGAAAGGAATCGATGACCGACTGATTCGCGCTTGTCATGCCGCTGCTCACGGGCATGAAAGTGGTTAAAACAGGATCCTTCATGGAGCCTGCGCCCTCGGCCATAATGCCACCGCAGGAAAATCCGAATGCCGCGGTCTTTGTTGCATCAAGACTCTGGTAGTACTGACTGCAGGGGTTGTCGTTCTCTCTGATCGCCCATTTGATAGCATCGAGCAGACACACTCCACCCCTTAAATCCATACTGTAAGCAGTACCACAACCGCCGCCGCTGCCATTGGGTGTGCCATCGGCGATCACCAGGTAGCCATGAGAGGCAAGCTGCCCACAGTACTCAGTATTGGATAATCCATCAGTAGAACAAGCCCCCTGGCCCCAGGAAGCAATGGGATATTTTTTTCCAGGCGCCAAATCGGATGGTCTGAAAATGGTGAATTTGGGCAAACCAGGATCAGTTTCAACCACAACCTGATGAGAGCCGGTAAAAGAGCTGCCGGTAAAATTGACATTTACCTTCTGCGGAGTTGGATTGGGAGTACAATTCGGTGCCTGTGGTGTTGGCGTTGGCGTATTAGGACAATTTAGCCCGTTTATCAGATTGATATAATACCTTGCGATTTGTAACGCGTCCACAATATTGATTTCATTATCCCCATTTACATCGGCAACCGATGTCACAAACCCTGTTGGATCCAGCTGGACATAATACTGAGCGATGAGCAATGCGTCCACGATGTCAACCGTGCCGTTTGAATTAACATCACCGCATTCCTGCGCGAATCCCTGGGCAATGCTGAATAAAAACATCAGCAAAACCAGTACTGCGAATTTCTTTTTCTTTTTTTCCATTAAAAATCTCCTTATGAAATAATATTAATAATCGCCTGATTCAGGCGTTTTGACAGCGGATAAAAAAGTATAAAAAAAGAACCATTTCTTTATCATCACCTCAACAAATTTATAAATCTATACAGGAGAATAAATAAAAAAACAAATTTGATTGATGATCAGTAATTACTTTTCAATTATTAAAATTTCTAACTTCGTTTTTTTGATAGATTTTCTTGTTCTAAAAGAACCTTTATCTCCATTTTCCGAATGATCACTTCCACTTTAAAAAAAATAATATTTCCACAAAACAGATCTTTTTGTAAATAAATCTGCTTATTTATCATATCATAAAATCAGTGATAATTGTTGAATTTCAGATTATTTTTTTTAAATTCCAAATGCCAGACAGTTGAAGATTTCCCAGATTGATGGGAGCTTTTTTATAAGTGATTTCACTGAATGTAATAAGCTAATAGAAATACCTGGTCCAGGATTTGGTAAAATACTTTTAAGTGAGCAACAGGTACGCCGCTGTCATCCCAGCCATTCTCAATTTGAGTACAAATTGTACGAATTGCGCACGATTTTCAACGAATTAGCTGCAATTCTAAATGTGACCGATTATAAGAGTAGATTCTTCGTCGTACCTCCTCAGAATGACATCGGAAAACATTTTTTACATCTACTGAATAGTTAAAATTCCTTTAAGTGAGCAGCGGGTATTTGAAATGATTGTAACCAGGGTGATACACATTCTATTGGAAAAATGGCATTTCATTAGCCTAAAACAGGCTTCGGATTTTACGCGTTAGGGATTGGAACGACAGAAAGCCCTTTTTTCAAAAAGGGCTTTCTGAAAAACCTGGGCACGACAATTCCGTGCCCAGGTTTTTCACAGCGGAGCGGAGTCGTGTAAAGCCCGGACCTGCTGGAATGGAATGAAAGCAGGTAACGCCAATACTAGAACTCAACAATAAAAAATCCGCAAATCAGATTTCCTTCAGCAATCCAAGAGTTTTTCGAGGCAGCCAGGTTCGTCGGCCGTCATTCAGCTCAATCTGAAGCCAGTCCTGGCGTTCTTCCACGATTATAAACTCTGTTCCGCTGTGTAAGGGTTCCTGAAAGCTTGGTTCAAAGGAAGCGCTGTCACCCTTTCTTGCCACAACCTCTTCTGCCAGAATAACCCCCTGGGTCTGATTAGCGCGGGCCCATTGGTCCACTGTCATGGAAACAAAGAAAAAGCACGAGACCAAGGCACAGCCAATCAATATATTCAAAAAAACTTTTTTGTGTATAAAAATCATCAGAGCCGCTAAAACCCATACTCCAACAAAACTGATGACAAATATCAGTGTTTTTACATCACTGGACAGATCAAAATGAAAAAACAACAGGGTTTTCAGTATTTTGACCTCTTCCTTATCCTGAATCGAATCGATTCGTTTGGAACGCGCGTAGGTCAGATTCTGAAGGAGGTTGGCATCGCCGGGAGAAAATTCCAGGGCTTTTTTGTAATATAAAATAGCTTTTCCCAGATCATTTATCCTGAAGTAAGCATTCCCCATATTATAGTAGATAGCGCCATTTTTTATTCCCGCGTCCACTATCCCTTGAAAAAACTGGATGGAACGTTTGAACAAATCATCGGCCTTCCATGGTTCGTCTGTCGAGATTTCAAGAGCGCTCTGGTAAGCTCGTGTCGCTTCCTCAAGCAAATGATCAACATCCTTTTGTTCAGATACAATTTCCTGAGCAGATAAATTCAAAGCCACGAGCACAAGAAAGAAAAATAGCAGTCTTTTCATTAGAGCCCCCTTTCCAGTTGATTGATCAAGTTGATGACCCGGGTTTTCATTTCTTCCACCCCGACTTTACCCTGATTAGCATAACGAGCCGCTTCGCAAACCTCATAAATTGACCTGACTTCGTCGATAAGTTCCTGTGGTGTTTTTTCGGATTGCAGTATTGGTTTAAGATCGGCAAAGGTCAAGGCCCCTGCTTTTTTACTGAACTTCGCTCCAAAATAATATTTCAGCTGTTCCAAAAGCACATTATACTGGTCTGCTGAGGAAAGGGATTCATCCCAATTTCCAAGATTTTTTAAAACCTGCTGCAGGGCTAATTTAACCGGATTCCGACGAGCTTCAATAAGCGGCCGCAACCTAAACATATAAAGCAAAACCAGATATGCCAAAGGAAGAATTATCAGAAAAAGGAGCATGGCAGGATGGGTCAAACCGGACAAACCCGCGTTTTGCGATCGCAAAACACTGGGACCAGTGTAATTATAGGCAATGCCCTCTTTCCATGATTCAACGTCCTTTTTTATTTCCTCGGGGTCTTCTCCCTGAACATCGAGATAAGTAAGAGTAGCTGTTGGTTCCACTTCAATCGGAATGGCTGGGGCCACTATTTTTTCATATTTCCCAGTTTTTGTGTTAAAACAGGGTATTTCAAGAGACGGGATTTCTTTCACATCCTTATTTGAAGCGCGAATGGTATGAAGAAAAAGCTTCTCGCTTCCCTGGATTTTTCCAGGCGCGCGGTCTTTTGGAATCTTGAAGTTTTCATTAAAGGCCGAAAGCTCGTTGAGATCGGGAATATCGTCATACTGCATATACAAGCCGCCGGACAATTTTACCGTATAGGTAATCGGATCACCTACTTTTACTTCCAAAGGATAGGCTTCAGCCGCGACCTTGTATTCACCCACCAAACCGCTGAAACCAGGAGGCCTATTAGCGCGGGGCAGTTCCAAAGATGTCAGCCGTGCTTGATTTGAGGGAACCACAAATTTTGAATACTGTTCCTTACGTACTGTCCGGCCAAAAAAATCCTGAACATTCCTGTAGCCAGACACCCCGTCAAAACTGACCGTAGCTTTATCCAGGACCAAATCACCACTAACCCGGGGAATCACGATCATGGAAAAACTCAGAGTATTGTATTTCTGACCATTTAAAGTTCCCTGGGCGATTTTCATGATCATCTCTTCATCATTCACCTGTATATTGACTAGATCATCCTTTTGGGTGCTTTTTGATTGGTCAACCGGTATAAAATGAAAACGATCATCATTCAACAAGGGAACTGAAAAAATCGGGGATTGTATATTTGCCCCAAAATAAAGCGTAACTGAAAGGTAGATCTGTTCGCCTATATAGCATGAACTTTTAGATAAACTAACCCGGGCTTTAAAATTATCAACTTCAACGGGTTCCTGAATATAAACAGAGCTTGCCCCGGTTCGGAAAATTCGTCCATTTACTTTTACGTCTATGGAAGGAACTGTCAAATTCCCGGCCCCTTTTGGAATCAATTTGTATTGAAAAACATATCCTTTGTTTTCATAACGAGTGGTTTGCCCATTAACGGTCATCTGAAAGGTCTGGTTCGTATTCTGACCACCCATAAAGGATACGTTAAAATCGGTAAAACCGCTTAAATCAGGCTGGTCCGGGCTATCAGACCCGGTAACCTGAATCTGATAAACTATGGCTTCACCAACATAGGCATTTCTCTGACTAAGCTGAGCTTGAACGGAAATGTCTTCAGCAAAAAGCGACGTTGCCAAGAAAAAAAAGCAAAGCCCGAAAAGAATGATGAATCCCCTTGTCTGTTTCTTCATTTTACCAATCCTTTTGTACATCCGAATAGGAACCGCGTATTTGGGCTTCCCTTTCCTCCTGCTGCTCTCGCTCTTCGTCCAAAATATCATCAGGTTTTTCCGCAAGAGAGGCCTGCTGCTTTTCATCCTCTTCAGCCTGGTTTTGATTATCCTGATTCTGCTGGTCCTGATCATTGGGTTGATCTTTATCCTGCTGGTTTTGTTGATCATCCTGAGACTTCTGGTCCTGCTGCTGATCTTGCGGCTGGTTCTGATCATCCCCCTGAGTCAGCAGCTCCAGGGCTTTAACCAGCAAATCCCGGGCTTTAATCTGGTTCTGCTGAGCAGGCTCCAGTGCCTGGCTTCGAAGCTCATCAGCCGCCTGGTTCTGAATCGGATCACTCTGGTCTATCAATTCCTTGGCTTGAGCTACCCCACCGGCTAACTGAGCGGCCATGGCACCCTTTTGCTGTTGTTCCTGAATAAGCTGTGCCATTTGCT
Source organism: Spirochaetales bacterium (assembly GCA_016937215.1). Taxonomy (GTDB): domain Bacteria; phylum Spirochaetota; class Spirochaetia; order SZUA-6; family JAFGRV01; genus JAFGWI01. The sequence continues at coordinate 75,102 of JAFGWI010000033.1, forward strand.
GTGACAGATTCTGAGTATTGCTTCGATTAGCCCTCTGATCCTGTTCAAGCTTGGTCACTAAAGCCTGCCAGTTTCGGTCTTTGCTGTTATTCTTCAGATAAGCCTGAAGCTGAGCATTGGCCTTTACCTCGCGATCCTCTTCCTTTATCAGTTTTTGAAGTTCCTCAACAATTTTCTTTACCTTATCCTGGAATTCCTTGTCCTTTTCAGCCTGATCTTTTAATTGATCAATCAAATCCTTCATGATTAAACGGGCCAATTCAATATTCCTTGACGCATCCTCGCTGAGCGATTTATCAAGGTCCATGGCTTCTTCATAATTAACAATGCTCTGTCTGAAAAGGTCAATAGCTTCTTTGAGTTTTTGCGCTTGCGCGTTCTGCTGGGCATCCATAAAAAAACTATTACCCATGTTAAAACGTGATTTTCCTTCAAGAGAAAGCTTAGTCGTTTGATTGATGGCCTTTTCATAGGCCTTACGGGCTTCTTCAAATTCGCCTAAGCGAAAATAACTGTTCCCTTTATTAAAATAGGCTTCTGGCAACTCGGGAGAGGTTACCAAGGCCGCGTCATACTGATCAATAGCAGCCTGATAATCGCCCTGGTGATAGACCTCGTTTCCTTTATGCATATCCTCATTTCCGCCCATGGCAAAAAGAGGAAGTGAAAAACAGATAAAAACAAAAAGCAATAACATATAAAACTTTTTCATGTTGCAGACCTCTTGGCTCTCTCATTCAGCATGGTTTCAGCTACCAGCAATAACAAAGCAATAATCAGAAAAACCTGAAACTGCTCTTCATAACGCTTGATAGTCCGACTTTCCATTTCCTTTTTTTCAGCGCTGGCAACCAGTTTGATATAAATGCTGCCCAGATCAAAATTATTTGTTCCCACAGGGAGATATCGGCCGCCTGTCACATTAGCCATCTGGGTCAAGGTATCAGCATCCAGCTTGGTCAAAACTTCCAGCTCCTGACCATTTTCATTTTTGGTGGTCAGGAATCCTCCGCCTTCTAAAGGAATTCGCTGTGCCTCGTTTTCATCACCCAGGCCAATGGTAATAATTCGAACGCCGCGGTTCCCGGCATCCTCGGCTGCCTGGACGGGAAAGCTGTCATGATCTTCACCGTCTGTTATCAAAATAATATCCTTGAAGCGTTTTTCCTTGTCCTGAAAAACATCATCCATGGCTTTACGAACAGCATCGCCGATCAATGTCCCGCCGCGGGACACACTGTTTACTGAAATGGTATCGACCATATAACGGAAAAAACCGTAATCCAGCGTTAAGGGGCATTTAACCACCGAGGTCCCGGCAAAGGCAATAAGGGCCACTCTGTCGCCTTGCAAGCGATCAACCGTATCAATAATGGCCAGCTTGGCGCGTTCCAATCGGTTTGGCGCCAAATCGGCAGCCAGCATACTCTTTGAAACATCCACGATAAACACAACATCCCTGCCGTAGCTCTGGATCTGCTGGGGCTTGGGGTTCCACCCCGGCCTGGCCAATCCGATTGTCATGAATATCACAGCCAGTGAAAACAAATACAGCTTCTGCCGCCTTCTCGCCGGAATAATGAAGGAATTAATCTTCTGAATAATCGCGGCATCAGCAAAGGCGTCCAGGGCCTTTTTTCTCTGAATTTGTTCATAAACAAAAAATCCGATTACCAGGGGAATGGTCCATAAAAAGAAAAATCCCTGAACAAAACTAAAATGGATTCCGCTCATGGTATCCTCCTGAATAGAGTCGCATTTAATATCCTTTCAGCGATTAACAAAGCCAAGGCAGCCATAAGGAAATACATAAAAAGTTCATAATAATCGAGAAAATGAATCGATTCGATTTCACTTTTTTCAAGATCATTGATTTCACGGTAAACATCCTGCAATGAAGCAATATCATCGGCTGTACGATAAAGCCCTCCGGTTTCTTCGGCCACGCTCTTTAATGTTGAACCTGTTAAAGGAGGCAAATAAGCCCGCTGCCGGCCAAACAAGGAATCCTGATACACATACCAGTCATCACCTGTCAAGCCAATGGAATAGATCTTAATCCCCCACTCCTTAGCCAGTTTGGCAGCAGCTAATGGTGTTCGCTTACCTATTCCCGTATCATCACCATCAGATAATAGAATAATCACCTTGCTTTTTATCTGATAGTCAGTGTTTTTGTCAGCTGATTGTTGCTTAAGTGTTTCTTCCGCCTTGGCTAACCTGGCAGCTGCCAAAGCAATTCCATCGCCAATGGAAGTTCCATCTTCATCAGACCCTGGCACCACGGTTTTCATGTTCTTTATAAACTCATCCAAAGCACCATGAGACAAGGTAAGAGGACAAAGCGTTTCAGCATAACGGGCAAAGGCGACAAGGCCGACCAAATCATTGGGCCGGCCTTCGAGCCCCTGGTTATTCCCCATTACAAAATCACTAAAGGCTTTTTTAACCACATCAAGCCGGTCAATTTCACGCCCCTGAATCAGTTTTAAGGCCTGCATACTTGAAGAATGGTCAACTACCATTTCAATGGCCACCCCTTTTGAAATATCCCTGATAAATTCCTGTCCCGCTTGCGGCCGGGCAATGGCCAGAATGATTAAAGCCAGGGCGATTAATCGGAGAACATAGGGCAGCATAATCAAACGCTGTCGCAGCGAAGGTTCTATTTTAGGCAGGTTTTTTGTTGACGAAAATCGCAGGCCCGCGGGCTTGTGTTTCAAGCGCCTGAAAACCACAATCAAGGGAATAAGAAGCAGTAGCAGCAACGCCAGGGGTGATTCAAACTGAAACATCCTGTCCTCCTTCCACAACACCAGTCACTTCCTCGATGATATTAGAGTCATCAATTTCAACACGGGACTCGCTACTCTCGGTGGTTTGAATAAAATTCCTGGTGGAATTAAAGGTGTTCTGCACCTCAATATTGGAGGGCACATGCTCGGCGAATTTCACCTGATCGCAGTGGACCATGAAATCCTTGAGCAGGGCTTTTAACTCGGCATTCAAAATAGTGGAATCCTGAATCGATGCCATAAACTCTTCCGTTGTTTGCTCAGGCGCGTGGACCTGAAATCGGTTTTCGATGTAATGGCGCAGGATATCGTTGATCCGGTAATAAAACAGCTTTAATTCACCCTTTTCTATCAGATTTTCGGCCACCAAACGGCGAAGCTCTTCATATGCCAGCTCATGGGCTGCTATCGTGGGAACCGGTTTGTTCTTTTCCCTTTGATAACGCAGCCACAAAACAATAGCAACAGCCATTCCGGCACCCAGCAGCAAACCGCCAAGCACCCAGTAAAGCCAGGTCATATCAGGGGGCGGAGGATTCACCACGTCCTTGATATCAACCATCCGCATCTCTTCACGGCTTTCGGGCAATAAGGAACGAATCGTAATGTTGATAGGCTCAGTATTTAAAACATGGGCCTTTTCTTCGCCCTCTTCCTCGGTCCAGAATTTAATTTCAAGCGAAGGGATTGTGTATTCACCGGACAAAAAAGGCTCCAGCACAAAGCTCTTCACATACTCAAAACGGTCATCCTTTAAAAGCCTGGCCGTGGGTTCATCCACACTGACCAGGGTAAATTGGTTGGGATCATCCCGCCAGTCAGGAAGGTCGGCAAAATAGAGTTTATCGATTTTTAGATCCAGCTTCAAATTCAACTTTTCCGCGATGGTGATGCTGTTTTTATCAACAAACACCTCTAACTCCGCGGGGCCTCGTTTATATGTTTTTGTAATGCTTTCAATTAACGGGGCCTTTTGCTCAGCATCAGCCTGTTCCTGCTCTTTTAAATCAGGAATATCTTCAAGTTTTTGTTCCTTTGAACAGGAGAAAAAAAGCAGAACCAGCAGCAGAACAAAACTACTGAGCCTGGGTCGGCGCTTTTTCAAAAACCAGTACATCATATTCTTTCTCCAATTGTCCTAAAAAATTCTGCTGATATTCGCCTGCTTTCTGTGCTCGTAAATCCTGATAAACTTTTTCGATATTGCTCTCAAAAGAGCCATCATATTTATCGGTATTCTGATTGTAATAGGCTTCGGCGTCATCCTGGGTAATGGAAATATTTTCTTCCATTTTTTTGGCCAACAAACGCTGCCCCAGAATCTGCCGTTCCGAACTTTGCATCAAGGCTTTTGTGGCATCCTCATCGGCGATTTTTTCTTCACGCGCCCGGCGGTAAAGGACTTCTTCAACAATCATGCTGTTCAGAATTTCATAGCGATATTTATCATCGGAATACTGCTTGAATAAAAGGCGCTTTTGGTCTTCCCTCTGCTTGGGGTCCATCTTGATACCGCTCATGGTAAGCTGAAGTTCAACGAGCTGCTCGATTTTTCGGTCCACATCAGTACGGGTAATTTTTTCAGGCCCGATTTTGGCCAGCACCTCATCGCCTGAAACCTGATCGACCATACCCACTCGCCGGGAAAGCTCTTTGCGCAGGGCCGCGAATTTACCCATGGATTCCAGTGATTCCTGAATCCTGCGGGAGATTTCCTGAGTGATTTCCTTATTTTTATGAACCGATTCGGAAAGATAATAATGCTCCAGGGCTTTTTCATAATTACCGGCATCCTGGTAAATTTTCCCTATATTATAGAGGATATTGGCGCGCTCTTCGCGTGGCAAATCAGTACTCTGCATATAGGCCTCCCAGGCCTTCACAGCCGCGTCGTTAAGACTCTGGCTTTGAAACTTCAATGCCAAATCCTTTTGCTGACGTGAATCCAGATACGCCATGGATTCACCGGCGTCAAGCTGCTTTCCTGGAACAAGCTGCAACACCAGGGCCGCGCCGCTCAGCAAAATCAAAACCCCCAGCAGAATGATCACAACTGGCAGATTTCCCTTGTTTTTTTTGGGGGGTAAAGAAAAATCTATTTTATCGGACATGACTCTCTCCTCGACATTTTACTTTTTCATTAAGCCCGCTTTTCGCGTTCCACAAAAAACCGGGCAATGGTTTTCATATAATCTTCCTGAGTGCGGACGTCAATCTGGTCCACACCCATGGAACGGAAATTCTGCTTCAAGTCAGCGAGGCGCTGGGCTCCCTGCATGTTATAGTTTTTACGGGTCTTCATGCTGCCTGTGTCAATCATCACCAGCTCGCCTGTCTCGGCATCCTCCAGGGCAATTAAACCGCAGGGCGGCATTTCCACCTCACGCTGGTCAGTCACGGAAACAGCAATCAAATCGTGGCGGCGTGACATTACCCTAAGCTTCTTCTCATAGCCCTTTTCCATAAAGTCGGACACCAGAAACACGACCGCTTTTTTGCGAAGAACCTTGCCCAGATAATCAAGACCCGCTTCGATCGAGGTGGATGTTTTGCGGGGCTGAAAATAAAGCAGCTCGCGGATAATGCGAAGAGCATGGGTGATTCCCTTTTTGGGTGGAATGAACATTTCCACATGGTCGGTAAAAACAATCAACCCCACTTTGTCATTATTCTTGATGGCCGCGAAACTCAAAAGCGCGCAAAGTTCAGCGGCAATTTCATTCTTGGTCTTGGAAATGGACCCAAAGGTTCCTGAAGCCGAAAGGTCCACCAGAAAAATGACCGTGAGCTCGCGCTCTTCCACAAAACGCTTGATAAATGGCCTCCCCGTTCGCGCCGTGACATTCCAGTCGATGGAACGGACCTCGTCGCCGGGTTGATACTCCCGCACATCCTCAAATTCCATTCCATGGCCCTTAAAAGCCGACTCATACTCACCGGCAAAGACATTGTTCACCGCTTTGTTGGTGTAAATCTGTATGTAACGGATTTTTTTAGCCAGTTCTTTGGGGATCATGGCACTTCCACTGTGTTAAAAATTTCCTGAATCAGGTCTTCAGAGGTTTTTTCTTCTGCCTCAGCCTCGTAACTCACAATCACACGGTGACGGAGCACATCAAAACCAATGGACTTCACATCCTGAGGCGTTACATATCCACGCCCCTGAAGCAGCGCGTAAGCCTTGCTGGCCAGTGTCAGAAAAATGGTGGCACGAGGTGAAGCGCCGTACTGAATCAGATTGCCCATCTCAAGACCGTATTCCGAAGGATTTCGAGTCGCCTGAATCAGGTTCACAATATATTCCTCGATTTTTTCATCCATATAAATATCTTCAGCCAGAGCGCGAAGCCGCACAAAATCCTTGGGCTTGATCACCGGTTTCACTTCGATTTTCTGTGAAGTTCTGCTCATGGCCCTGAGGATCTTCAACTCATCCTCTTTGGAAGGATAGGTCACGCGAAGCTTCATCATAAAACGGTCTACCTGGGCTTCAGGCAAGGGGTAGGTTCCCTCCTGCTCGATGGGGTTCTGGGTCGCCAGAACAAGAAAAGGATCGGTGAGTTTATGGGTTTCGTCCCCAAGAGTCACCTGCCGCTCCTGCATGGCCTCGAGCAAAGCACTCTGCACCTTGGCCGGCGCGCGGTTAATCTCGTCAGCCAGAATCACATTGGCAAAAATCGGACCCTTCTTGGTCATAAAATCCATGGTTTTGGGATTATAAATCAAGGTTCCCAGCAAATCAGCCGGCAGCAAGTCCGGCGTAAACTGGATGCGCTGAAAACTGGCATCCATGGTTTTAGCCAGAGTGGTTACTGACAAAGTCTTGGCCAGCCCGGGCACACCCTCAATCAAAATATGCTGATTACATAAAAGCCCGATCAAAAGGCGTTCGATCATGTATTCCTGCCCCACAATCACCGAGGCGATCTCCTTTTTTATCTGGGTCAATAAGGCACTCTCTTTTTCGACCCGTTCGCCGATCTGTTTCACATCAACAGCCATAGCGGTCTCCCCTTTCAGAAATAGCATTTGGCCACAAAGGCCATTGTACAGGATTTATATAGATTTATTTTTATAACTTATAACGAAAAAACTTAGAAAAGGTTACAATTTTTTTCATATCGAGTAAAGGAAATTTCCCCGAATTTTATCAATTCTTTTTTAGATAAGATTTTGGGCGTTGCCTGCCGCCCGGGGGCTTGGCAGGCCGGGCTTTGCGCCACTTCGCTAGCGCTCCGACCCCTTTTTTCGCGTAACTCGCGAAAAAAGGGTTTTCGTCGGTTTTTTGAAAAAAACCTCCTCATGGCTCCAATCCCTAACGCTGCGGAAACTGTCGCGCGACTGTCAGAGGTACAATATCAGCTCTATATATAGGGGTGTAAATTCTGAAGCATTTATCCATGATCTTTTGCCCCCAATTTTTATGAATTTATATCTAACTATAAAGCTGATCGTAAAAAAAATTGCTGATGTCATTCTGAGGAGGAACGACGGGGGGCCTGGTCATAAATGCTCCGCATTTATTGCTCGGCCATGCGTCCTGGGCCTGGTCATAAATGCTCCGCATTTATTGCTCGGCCAT
>JAFGWI010000034.1 GCA_016937215.1 Spirochaetales bacterium
AATATCCGGTAAAAAACGCTTTGGCCTGCAATTTTTGAAAAAATTGCAGGCCATGCCTCCTATCCCTAACGCATTTATAACCAAATTACAATTTAGCTAAACAAATACGTTTTATTTATTTTCATTAATCCAGCCAAACTTTTATTCCAATCATAAATAATCATATATGATTGAAGAAATAAACCGGGGCTATTAGCCATGGAAAAGCATAAACCCCGGTGTTCAGATTTTTTAGGATTGTTAAAAATTGCAGGAATTCTGACTTACATAACATTGGGCGATTAATAAAGCGTCAATGATATTGATTTCTCCGTCGTGGTTCACATCGCCATTGGTTTCAATAAAAACCTCAACAGGAATCCCGACATAGAACTGGGCAACCAGAAGGGAGTCGATAATATCGATTTTTAAATCATTGTTTACATCGCCGACTATAGAAGGCATTGCTGTGGGTTCGGTGTGGGTAATGGAGAGTTCATAAACATCGGCATAGCCCGAACTTTGGTAAGCTTCGATAAAAAATGATACATCGTAGAACTCGCCCATTGCCATATCCAGGGCTCTCCAGGCATTAAAATGATTGGCTACTGTAATGGTTCCGCTGGTGCGTTTGCTTTGTCGGACATTGTAATATTGATCAATGTAGCCTGGGCCTGCTATAGCCATCATATACCGACGATAATGATAAATATCATAGATTCCGCCGTCGGTCTCGATTGTTCCCAATATAGCTATACTTCCTGGTGGTTTCCAGGTTCCCCAGGAATCAATAATATAATATTCGATCAGGGGGTTTTGCATCCAGCCATATACGCCTAAATAGGAATTTCCATTTGGCTGGTAATCGGCGGCGTATTTGACAATTTCATTACCGATTCCGGGTCTGACACCGGTACGGACAATCACATTGTTTAATTTTTCCGAACCCCATTCAAAGGTAAAAGTGCCCTCAGGGCCCAGTGTCATGCAGGCCTCACCCTGGTCTTTCCAGTATTCATAAGTGTAATCGCCATGAGGACCTGTAGCGTTATTGCAGATAGTTTGGGCGCTCACCCATGGTGCTAGAGCAATAAAAAAATACACCAATAATCCGTTTAAAAAAACTTTTATCATTTTTTTATCTCCTATATTTTTTTTGATTTGGTTTTAATATTAAAAATCACATGAACCATACTCTACGTAGCATTGGGCAATCAGCAAAGCATCGATAATTGTGATGTTGTTGTCATTATTTACATCGCCATTGCCCTCTAAAAAATGACTCACCTCGATACCCACATAGAACTGAGCCACAAGAAGGGCATCGACAATATCAATTTTCTGATCATTATTCACGTCACCAGGTTTTGAGGGGATGTTAGTGGGAAAGGGTTGCTCTTCATGGGTAATGGAAAGTTGTTGAACATCTGCGTAACCTGAACTCATGTAAGTTTCCACGAAAAATGAAACATCATGGAGTTCGCCCATTTCCATGCCTAAATTTTCCCAGGCTTTAAAATGATTGCTTACTGTGATAGCACCGCTGTTCCGCCGGGTTTGCCGTATGCTCCAGAATTGGTCGTAGTAGCCTGGGAGGGAAATACTTTGAATAAATCGCCTTGTTTTATATATGTCATAGATATCCCCGTCAGATTTAACCGTGCCGACAAAAGTGATAGTTCCAGAACTGGTTGGCGGTTTGTATGGACCCCAATTGTCAATGATATAGTATTCGATGATCGGATTTTTGGTCCAGCCATAGGCGCCCATCCAGGCGTTTCCCTTAGGCTGAAAATCAACATTATAATTGATGATCTCCTTTCCTTTTCCGGGTCTTTCACCCTGTCTGACAAGAGCATTGCCAGTGTTTTCCCAGTCCATTTTAAAGGAGCCATTGGTACCAAGTATCATGCAGGCCTTTCCCTGGCCATCACTCCAGTATTCATAAAAAAATGGACCAATGGTGCCAACTTCGTTCTGGCAGATTGTCTGGGCCTTTAGCCAGATGGGTATTGCCAGAAAAAGGAGCAGCCCAGTGCCCAAATAGATAACTTTCTTCATTTAATTTGCCTCCCGCGATATGTTGTTAAACTGGAATGAATATTCTGCTCGCAAATTTGAATTTTTATAGTTTAGTGTGGCATGATTTTTGTCAGATTGCAAATTCACTCTTTGGAAATTGGATAGAAAAGTATTGGAAAATGAATAATTCGCGAAAATGAAGGGAAAAATGCGAGAATTATTCTGGATCTTATGGTTCTGAACTAATGGTATCATCAATATATCAAGTATAAATGCTATTACCAAAGATAAAAATACTACTCTCGCCTCTTTCTTTAGAAATTGGGGAAAAAAAGAGTGACAGGGTTGAATATTTTTTTTATTCTGAAGGATATGCTCGATAATGTGAAAGCCAAAAAATATCAAATTCGCCTGGCTCCTGAAAGCCTGTTGGGTCAGTCCCAAAAAACAGGGCTCGATTATCTCCTTCGCCTTGATCCCGATCGGCTGATGGCTCCGATTTATAAAGGCCTCGGAAGGGCTGCTGAAGCAAAAGCTGAAAATTACGGCGGCTGGGAGGAGGACCAAATAAACGGCCATATGCTGGGGCATTATTTATCAGCTATTTCCGCTTTCTGGCAAGCCACTTGTGATTCCCGGTTGAAGAAAAATCTCGATTATGTTGTTGTTGAATTAAAATCCCTTCAAGCCTCGAATGGTTATATTGGCGGCATTTCATCCCAATATTTCGAAAACTGTTTTAATGGCCATTTTAGCGTGGCTAAATTCACCCTTGAAAACAACTGGGTTCCCTGGTATGTGCAGTATAAAATCTTTGCGGGGCTGTTTGATGCTTTTTGGCTGGGTGAAAACCAGAACGCTTGGAAGGTGCTTTTAGCCATGGGGCATTGGGTTTGCCGGGGAATAGCTAACATGTCTGACCAGGATATTCAACGCATGCTTTTTTGTGAGCACGGCGGTATGTGTCGTGTCCTGGTAGATCTTTACCAGATAAGCGGTGAAAAGGTGTTTCTGGTAACAGCTGAACGCTTTATTCATCACCAAGTGATGGATCCTCTATTATCAGGAAAGGATGAGTTGGCTGGAAACCACGCTAATACGCAAATTCCCAAGGTCATGGGGCTGGCTAAACTCTATGATGTGACAGCTGATGATAAATACCGAAGAGCTGTTGAGTTTTTTATTGATAGAGTCATCAATACCCGAAGCTATGTGATGGGCGGTAATTCCCGGTCAGAGCATTTTGAAGAACCTGGATGCGAGGCTTTGAGTCGGGACACCTGTGAATCCTGCAGTACTCATTATATGCTTAAGCTGGTGGAGGATGTTTTTGCCTGGCAGCCCCGGGAGGATTTGGCAGCCTACTATGAAAACGCCTTGTTGAATCACATTCTGGCATCCCAGGAACCGGTTAATGGTAACAAGATGTATTTTGTGCCGACTGAATCGGGCCACTTCAAGGTTTACGGGACTGAGGATAATTCCAGCTGGTGCTGTATTGGTTCGGGTCTTGAAAATCCAGGACGTTATCATCGCTTTATCTGGACGGAATTTGAGAATGGGCTATATTTGAATCTTTTTGCTGCGTCTACATTGATGACCGAGGATTATTGCGTGAGGCTTTTAACTGATTTTCCCTATTCTTCAAAGGTTTTGATTAAAGTTGAAAGGATGAAAAAAGAACCACCCTTTCTTTATATTAGAAAACCCTCCTGGTCAAAGAATCCTCTGGAGGTATTTATCAATGGTGAACCCTGCGGTTCTGTTGATTCCGGATATCTGAAAATTATGAGACCACTAAAGGAAGGGGATTCCATTGATTTTTCCCTGTCCATGGAATTATGTTCTTACCCAGCAAAAGACAATCCTCGGCGCTTTGCCTTAAAATACGGCCCCATTGTTCTGGCTGCCAGGCTTGGCCGGGAAAAAATGCCGCCTTCTGATGTGGTTCCGGTTCACTTGGCTCTTATGGAGTGGGAAAATCCTGTAATCATCCCCAGGGTGTTGGCAGATAAGGATAAACCGGATAGCTGGATGAGTATGAATGATCCTGGCGCTTTGAGCTTCAGAACCCAGCCCGGGGCTCTGGAAAATCAGCAGTGTTTGGAGCTGCTGCCTTTTTACGCCCTTCATCATGAACGCTACATGATTTATTTTGATCAGGCCTAGGGCAGGGTCTGACATTCTTGTATTATCACCATAAGCATCGCCTGATTTACCGTCAGCATGAAAGTCAGGTAAAGATGGAATTGCTTTAAAAAAAGGCTTGTCACACCCTCACATCGCAAGGAAAAATCCTGTTGCGGTGAAGACAAACAAGCCTTTTTGCGCAATCAGACCGCTGAAAGGATGCTTCAGAGGCCTTTCTGACTACAGGATTTATTCATCCTCGTCTTCGTAGTCTACATCGTAATCTTCGTCTTCATCTTCATAATCATCTTCATAGTCATCATCTTCGAAGTCGTCGTCTTCATAATCATCTTCGTACATAATATCATCCTCCATGATATCAAATATTAAACTTTGATAGCTGTAGGAAAACCACTCTTGGAATGTTTCCCAGGTGATATTCTTGGGCATCAAAGTTGTGTCGTCAATCCAGGCTTCTAATTCTGCTATGGCGATTGTGCTAAAAATGGTTTTTACATATTCGTCGATGGTTTCATTTGTCACAGGATCGAGTTCCGGTTCTACAAGATAGAGAGTGGATGAATCGTGATCCTGCATGTTTTCGGTTTCAGCAGCTTCATCTTCAAGTAATTTGGCAACCATCAGGTGAAATTCATCGGTTGGTGTAACGATCAAAGCACCACGATTGATATTTCTGATCATTTAAGTGCCTCCTTGTTTTATTTTGGCTATTTTGTCGTTGCCAGTTGCGCCCAGCAAAAGAATCTGTTTTTGCTGCATTAACTTTAATATACTTTGGTTGACTTTGAAAGTATTTTTTTCTAATTAGCAAAGCCAATGATTGATATTTTGAATAGCCGACAATACCCTTGAATCTTTGCTTTGTCAATTCCTTTTTTTATAAAATAAAATCATTTTTTTTGTAATAAAGTAGTAGACCAAAATCAATATTTGATGTATGAGTATTTTTCATCAGATGAATAGTTTTTCCAGGTCTACGGTGCTTTGCAACCGACCATGGCTGTCTGGCTGTGTGTAATGGGAAACTAATCGAGGTGAACATGATACATCCGAAAAGCCGACTGGCTTATATTGGCGATCACATTGGCTATGGCGTGGTAGCTACAGGTTTCATTCCCAAGGGAAGCATGACCTATGTGAAGGATGACCTGGAGATTTCAATCTCCCCCCGCCGTTTTAACAGTCTCTCTGTGGGGCTGCAAGCTGAAGTTGAAAAATACTCCTACCGCACCAAAAAAGGTTCCCGCATTATTAGTTGGGACATCGCCAAGTACATGAATCATTCTTGCCATCCCAATACGATTTCAACCGGCTGGGGTTTTGAAATGGCCATTCGGGATATTCATGAAGGTGAGGAAATCACCGATGAGTACGGTTTGTTCAACATGGATTATAATTTCCCTTTGAACTGTCAGGAGCAGGGTTGTCGCGGGATGATTTATCCCGATGATATTGATAAATATGGTGAAACCTGGGATCAATGGATTGTCGAGGCTCTGAAGGATTTCAACCAGGTTGAACAGCCTTTACTGGCCTTTATGGACAAGCGCACAGTAAATGCACTGGCTGCTTATCTCAGCGGCCGCAGAAAATATATCAGCGTTAAAAATCTTAAATACATCGGGCCAACTGGATCGATCAAATCGGTGAATAGCCCAGCCATGTATCATTAGATTTCTAATGTTGTTATAAAATGAGTGATTCAAGTGTGGACTGGTTTGAGTTAATATTTGTCGTGATTGGATTTCTCATTCGGAATTGACATTTCACCAAAAAAATTAGTGCAAAAGTTGAAATGGGCGCTTAAAAACAGGATTATGGCCTGAAAATCTTTCAGTATTTTCAGGTCGTATTTAATTATATGTTAAGAGTTACTTACTGTATTGTAATGAAAGTGTATTGTTAAACCAAGATGCTTTTTGCCATTTGTAGCCCTTTGGGCGATGTGATGAATTCACATTAGTAAAATTATAAATACTCTGGTCGTCATATAAAATATATAAATCCTAAAAATTGTAAAAATACAATTATGAAATTTTTATTTCACAAGAAAAAAATCTGTATTCTTTTCTTGACAAAAATGAAGTGTCTCTATTATATAAGAGCATGAAAAAAAAATATATTGCTATTATCTTTTTTCTTCATTGTTGTAACTAATCTGAGTGATTTTCAATTTACCGAGTCTACACTGTTAGATTTCTATGGGTAATATGGCATAATATTGAGTTTATCAAGATCACCTATTCCATAATGATCTCCCATTCGCATTAAGTGGCTCTGTTTTCATGTGGTTTTTTTGTTTGAATGGTTTTATATTAAGACCATGGCGCACCTATCCCCTGAGTTTTATGTTGTCAAAGCTGCTGTCTATTCAATAGGTATGTTACAAATACTTTTAGTCCACAGAAGATCAAAGTTCAATCTTTCAAAAGTTGATTCTGCAATTTTCAATATCACTTGTTTGGCTGTTTGTAGGATCTTTCCGACGATATCCAGACAAAGGCGTCGAAAGATTCCGGCATACCTTTGCAGGGGATTAGCTCACAATCAATATCGTATTTGAATGTTTCAAATAAAAAGAAGGATGTTATCATCATTTAATAAAATGCAGCATTTGATGAGAATCGTTTAAATGGTAGCTGCTCATTTCCAAAATCCTTTAGTCCTCTATTAACAAGAACCATGGTGTCTATTCACAATTTGATTATTTCCGGCTTTTCAATGTTCAGTCGCCAAATAAATAATCGACGTAATACTTCCCGAAATAATCGTACTTTTATTTTG
>JAFGWI010000035.1 GCA_016937215.1 Spirochaetales bacterium
AGCGAAGCGGAGTTATGGAAAGCCTGGCCTGCTGTAATGAAATGAAAGCAGGAAACGCCCAACGTAACAACCAGCTAAACAAATACGTTATTATTTTACAGTTGTCGGCAAATTACAAATGTCAGGACTTTTACAATTTGCTTTGTTAAGAATTTGCGATTTGCAAAACCGCCTTATCTATTTATCTATAATATAAGAAATTACTATTTCAGCGCAAAAAGCGGGAATTAAGAAGCCCTTCATTTATAAAAACAAATGACTAACAGGAGGAGTCGGGGGCCCATAAATAGCGCTTAAGGCTAATTCTTCCAGAGCCATCAAAAACCACTCCTTCGGATTCCAGAAGCTTTTTCTGGAGTTCATAGCCGCCGGATTCAGGCAAGCTGATTTTGCCCAAGCGGTTCACCACCCTGTGCCAGGGTAAATCATGTTTATGGGAAAGATTTGACAACAAGCGCGCCACCCGCCTGGCTTCACGGGGCAGGCCGCACCAGGCTGCAATCCCGCCATAGGTCATAACACGCCCCTCGGGTATGGAGGCGATGAGAGCAATAGCTTTTTCAGTAAAGACTTGATAAGGCATAACTCCACCATTAAAACCAAAAAAAGACCTAATTGGTAAACACCCGTAAAAGGGTGACCAATCAGGTCTGTAAAACCCGAACTTAAGGTTTAACGAAATTAGCATAAGCTATCAAAAAAGTCAACATTTTTCTAGCACTTTTTCATTAGCAGCCAAAATACAGTTATTCTATTGCTAATTTTCATTCTTTAGAACAAATTGCAAAAGTTCTAACATTAGCAATGAGCAGGCGGCTTTATATTAGTATCTTATTATTCGATAACAAGAAAGCTTATCCGAGATTTTTATAATTCTTGCAAAACCTCAGTTTTATAAGAGCCTCGTTATGCTAAAGATTAAATAAATTCTGCCGGAGCAACAACCTGCTTGCCGAATTTCAACTGAGCATCTTTTAAACGCGCGCGCTGATTATCCAGAATAGTGAAAAATTCATCGGGAATATCATCTTCGCCCCTGTAAATTTCTTCCATTCGGTCCATTTTCTCAAGCCATTTTGTAAGGCGGATAGAAAATTGTTTTTCATAATCAATTTCAGTAAAATCCTTATTAAAGATCTGCGCAAAAAGATCTTTAATATCCTTGTATTTTGGAATATAGCCGATTGGGGTTTCAATGGCTTCGTATTCTCCGTGAACCCGACCCTCCATCCACATGAGCCATACTTTCTTATCAACCTTGGAGTTGAGAAATTTGCCATCTTCCTTGATAAAATAGTTTGTGGCAAAAACCTTGGGACAATGGCTCAGGCCTTTACCAAATCGAATATGATTGGAAAAATATTTTCCAAGAGGCACAACCAGAAAATCCATGTTTGCCATAGGGCTGAAAGCGCGTACGCCCTCTTTGCCCAAAGTCGCGGCTGTTGTTTCCGATTCAATAGTGGCACCGATAAACACGCCATGAGACCAATCAAGACTTTGATAAACAGGTACAGAGGTATCAGAATCGCGGCCGCCATAAATAATGCCCTCCAAAGGTACACCTTCCGGATCATCAAGACGGGGGTCAGCGTTCTTTAGTTCAGAGATCCTGACGGTGTAGCGGGAATTTTTATGTGCCAGGGCAATTTCGTTTCCCTTTTCGTCTTTCATGCCAGCTTTCCAATCATCGGAATAGTGATTCCAGCCATTATCAGGTGTATCAATACCCATATTAAGCCAATAGGGTTTGCCCTTATTGATCAAGATGTTAGAAAAAATCAACTCACGGGGGGAATTAAGCACTTCCCAGATAAAAGGATCATCCTCGGCATTAACATCGGTGATTATTCCGAAAATTCCCTGCTCAATATTAACGGCCTGGGCTCTTCCCTCTTTGTTACGGATATAGGCAATATCATCGCCGATTATGCTTTGGCCTGGAATCATGGCTGTGGAGGTTTTACCGCAGGCAGAAGGGAAAGCACCCGCAAAATAGGTAATGCGATTCTTAGCTTCAGGTTTGGCACCCATGATAAACATATGTTCTGTAAGCCAGTCCTCGTTATTGGCTTTATAAATTGCTAAACGAAGCGCCAGCTTTTTTAATCCAAGGGAATTACCGGCATACTGGTTGTTTAAAGTGAGCACACGCCCTTCTGCCAAATCCATATAGACTCTTCGTTTATCTATATTTTTAGAGGTTCCGCGGCCTTCCAATTCACCGGCAGAGTGAACCAGGTAAAAGAAATCCTCGGATCCATTTAGATTTTTAAATTGTTCATAGCCTGTGCGGTATAGAATATCCTCACTGTGAGCAACATAGGCGGAGTCGGTGATTTGCATCGCGCAAATTGAAAAACGGGAATTCACAGGGCCAAGACAAAAGAAACGAATCAGGGCTTCTTTGCCTTCCATTATATTTTCCATGATCTCAAAAACCTCAGGTAAGCCTTCTTCTCTTGGAACGGTGTTGATTCTCTTGCTCATTTTCATGCCTGGAGACACCAGAACCTTGGTATTTGCCTTATCCCGAGCCTGATCATTATATCCATCATAGTGGATGCTATGGCCTTCCATTGCCAGTTTTCGTTCTTCGCCATTTTTAATAGCTAAATCGCGAACATACTGAATATCTTCTTGACTATCAGTAATAACAGAAACTTTGGCAGGTTTCATGCGTCCGACAAATTCTTCAACCACTTTCAAAACTTTCGGGTTTTTTAAATCTTTCAGTTTTTTCAGATTGTCGTCGCTCAATACCATACTATCTATATTCATCCTTCTCCTCCTTAATAAGATATAATTTTATCATGTTATTAATACACGATTAAAGGAGTGGTAACACGATTTATTCATAAGAGTCAAGGCTTAAAAAAATGCTTAATAATGGAGGGAATTGTTTACAAACAAAGGCAGATAATAGGGAAATTTGAGCAATTTTGTGCCGTTTTTGTCAAAATTTCCGAAACAAAGCTGTTATAGAGGAAGCCATAAAAAAAACTGCCGGGGTTGCCCAGGCAGTTTCCTCCTCTTTTTGGGAACGCGAAAATTGATTAAGCGTCTCCTACCAAGCACATCCACTCAGCTGATGCGGCTAATTCATCGCCTACATAGGCTTTGCCCGATTGCTTGATCATTCTTCCACCTGCTCGCAGTGTTGTAATAACCATTTTGACCTCATCATTGGGGCGGACTTGTTTTTTTAATTTCACCTTATCCACTGTTCCAAGAAAAAAGATGCTTCCCTGAACCAGACCTAATTGATTCACCCCGGCACCGCCGCATTGAGCCATGGATTCAACCAGGATAACACCCGGCACAACAGGATACTCTGGAAAATGGCCCTTAAAGAAAAAAGTATCGGCCGGCCATCTTCGGTAGCCAATAATTTCCTCTTCAGTAACTTTTTCAAGACGGTCTACAAATAAAAAAGGATCCCGGTGGGGAATCAAATCTTTCACATCTGCCATATTCACCTATTCCTTTCAATTTTTTTATACAGACTTTTTGTACAAAACAATTCGGCCATTATAAAAGGCTTTTTAGGGAGAATCAAGTACAAATATGATGGTACGGCAATTCCCAGTAATAATTTTTAGTACAATTTTTGATTATTTAAAGGCAGCTCTAAAAACTGTCTAAAAAATCTTTTTTTACAAAAAAGCCATTTTTTTCCATATAAATTTGAAAAAAACCGAAAAAATACAAGAATAAATTATGAACATGAGAGATTCTAATTTAAACCTGCGAAATTTCACCACCCAAATCGATTCGTGTTTACTTGAACAGGGAAAACAGCTTCTAAAAAGTGACGCGATTGTTAAACTGGAAATCGAAAGCAGGAACCTCTGGTTTGCCGAGGTCCAGGATGAAAAACTCTATAACGTGAAAATATGGCTGGATGAAGAAAAGTTCAGACACGTTGACTGTGACTGCCATGAACAAGCTGATACCTTTTGCAAACATCTCGCGGCGGTCATACTGGAAATCTGCGAAGGTCTGGAAATTCCGGCCTCAGGTGATTCAGCGGAAATTAAGGAAAAGGCCAGCCGACTTGTCCGTTTGGAGCGCATATTATAACGGGCGGACAAAGCCAGACTCATCAGTTTCATGCTTTCTAAAGCGGAAAAAAATGAGGAGTTTTACGATATTGTAAATACACTCAAAATAATGCTGTTCTATTAGTAATGATAATTTAAAGAGCTGATCAAATCTAAAACTATATTGTCAGATTTTACCCAATATGCATGTAGAATTAACACTATTTTGACAGCCCCGAGGAGGCCGGGTGCTGCAGGGCCCGGCCCGGGCTGAGGCAATGACATTTTTTTTGTTCGGTGTACAGGACCAAGAAGAGGTAAACACATCTACCAGGGCAACGCCCATAAAAGGACAGAACTCCCAAAATCCAGCGAATCAGAGGGCTTTTTAGTCAATTTCTTGACCTGTCACGAAAAATGATCTACACTCTATAACAACAGAGCTATTTAAGGTTGCGGCCATGGGCAATAAAAAGGCCGCACAGAAATTGTTGCACCATAATCATGAGTATTTCAACTTACATAGTAGGTCCAAAGAGGGTTTAAACAAGTTATACCTAGGCAACAATTTCGTATTTTGAGGTTGTACAACAACCTCCGCATCCTTGGGAGGGGAAATGGCTGAACAGCTGATACTCAAAAATCTGCCTTTTATACGGATTCTTCCGGCATGGGCACAGGACTTGTCCTACAAATATCTTTCCAAAACCACCAATCTCTATATTATCCATGGGAACATCATGGATTTTCTGCCCCATCAAATGAACGAGGGGGAGTTCAATTTTACCAAGCTGCAGAATTATGTTTCCGAGGTGCTTTTTGGCAACCGCGATGTGATTGTCTATTATGACCGCTCCTCAGGGGTGACTTTCTGCACACCCGAGATGAAGCGCGAATACATGAAGGCCATGCAGGGAAAAAACAACGAGACCTCAGAGGCAGACCTCTTGTCCACTGACCCCATAAAGGCTTTTCATAATCTGGAAAGCTATTTTTACGACACTGCCAGAAAAAACAAGCGCATCGTGCTGATTATCGATTACGCTGAAACCATTATTCCCAATTCCGATTTATCCCAGTACTCCGAGGAGGACCGTTTCTGCCTGGTTACCCTGAACCGCTGGGCCCATGACCCGATTTTTACCGCAAGTGATGTGTCGATCATCCTTCTTACCGAGACCTTGGGAGACCTCTCACCAAGAATAGTCAGGGCGCCTGTAACCATCAAGGTGAATATCCCTATTCCCGATGACAAGGTGAGGGAAAGCTTTTTGAATTTTCTGGATCGTAATGACAAGCTCCTGTTGGCCGATGACATTAGCACAGCCGAAGTGGCCAAAGTCACCAGCGGGCTGAACCTGGTGAACCTTAACCAGATGGCTGCCGAGTCCTATCAGGAGGGCAAGGATATTACCCTGCAATACCTCCGCATGAAGAAAAAAGATATTATCGAGTCCGAGGCCATCGGGCTCTTGGAGTTTATTGAATCAGAACATGCCCTGGACATGGTTTCGGGCCACGAATTTGTTAAAAAACGCTTTAAATCAGCAGCCAAGGCTATTAAAAGCGGCCGCTTTGATGTTTTGCCCATGGGCTATCTCATTGCCGGGCCCGTTGGCACAGGCAAGTCTTTTATGGTCTCGGCTTTTACCGGCGAAATCGGTATTCCCATGGTAAAATTCCGCAACTTCCGTTCCAAATGGCAGGGGGTAACGGAAGCTAATCTGGAAAAATGCCTGAACCTGCTCAAAGCCATGGCTCCGGTGGGTGTCATGATCGACGAGGCTGACGCCTTTCTCGGCGACCGCAACCAGGAAGGCGACAATGGCACGTCCAACCGGATTTTTGCCCAAATCGCCTCGTTCATGGGCAACACTGAATACCGCGGCAAAATCATCTGGTTTCTTATCACCTGCCGCCCGGACCTTCTTCCTATTGATTTAAAGCGTCAGGGCCGAGCCGAAGAACATCTGGCCCTTTTCTATCCTGAAAACCTGGAGGAAAAAAATCACCTTTTCAAAACACTGTGCAAAAAGCTGGATCTCAGGATTCAGAAAATCAATCCCAATGATCTTTTTAGGCGACATCGTTTTGATTATTCCGGCGCGGATCTGGAATCAGTGCTCATCCGGGCAAAACTGCTTTCAGCCATGAACGGTCATATCTTCATCACCAAGGGAGATTTGGAAGAAACCATCCACGACTTTGTGCCCCCAGCCTACCCTCACGAAATAGAACTTCAAACACTCGTGGCTGTGCTCGAATGCACTTCCCGCGAAATGGTGCCCAAAAAATACCACAACCTGGACCGCACCAAACTGGTAAACCAGATTCAGGAACTCAAGGTGCTTTTAGGGGAAAAGCTTTAGGTTATAGGAGGGTCCCCTTTGTTCGTCCACAAAGAGCATTGGGCCATCCTTACTCAAACCTGGACCTCTTAAGACCATGAACAAAGGGGCCGGGCTTTTTCGGGCTCCGCTATCGCTTCGACCAAAAACAGGTCGAAAAATTCGCCCTGTTTTTGTTGGCTATGCCAATTTTGAAAAATTGGCATAGCCCCCTGCCAATCCCTCCCTTTTCCGCGAGCCGAGGCCCTCTTTACTTTCATTAATAAAAATAATCTTGCTTCCGATACAAGGATATATTAAGATGCTGTTCAGCTGAATTAACCTAAGATTCAAAGCAACTTGAAGTAAATTCAAAATCAATGTCAACCAGGAGATAAACATGAAAAACCTAACAAAACTGATTCTTGGACTTTCTATTCTTGCGGCAGCCAGCAGCTGCCTTTCCATCAAACCGGTCGCGACCGAAATTTTTAATCGCAGAACAAAAGCAATGGTCCACCCTATCACCTATGCCGGTTTTTACGACAAAAACACCCTTCTCACTGTTGGGCCCTCAGGCTCGGTTTTCCATTCCAACGATGGAGGCAAAACACTTACAAGCGGCAAAATAAACTCTGCCTGTTTATTCGGCCTGGAAATTTTATCAGAAAAAAACGCCTGGGCATGCGGCAACAAAGCCTTTGTGCGCTTAACCACAACATCCGGTTCGACCTGGGATGAAGCAGCCGACTTTGGGGACTGGGAACCACATCAATGTCGGTATCTGAGCTTCCTGGATATGAACACCGGCTGGATAGCCTCTCCCACATTATTAGCTGCCACACAAGATGGAGGAAAAAGCTGGCAGGAAATTCCATTACCTAGCGAAGACATAAAAATTTCAGCCATCCAGTTAAGAAGCCCTCAAAATGGCTATGTTTTTGACGATTTTTCCGGCGTATTATACATAACAAATGACCAGGGGCAGACATGGATAAAAAAACCATGCAATTATCAAGCAACAAAAAACCAGTCACAATCATCTCCCACTGCCATTATCCATTTTGAAGATGAAAAAACAGGTATCATCATCTTTGACGATTTCTCAAAGAAAGAGGGATGGGTTGTACTGAAAACCACCAACAGCGGCAACAAGTGGCAGAAAAGCCAACTGAATCTGCCCAAGGGTTATATCTACCTTTCCCGGCACAACCTGTTATTAACCATAACAACGACTCTAGGCGAAATATCCGCCTATACCATTGATGGGCTATTTTAAAAAAAGCCTGTCTTCCAACGGATTCATTAATGGCCCCGGCTTTTCAAGCAAAGGCCATTAATTAACAAAGCTTTTAATCAACCACCACCTGCCCAGCAGGTGGCTTTTTCTTTAGTCAAAACAGGTCTTTTACTATCAATTTCCCAACTGATTATTCCAGCTCCCGAACCCGTGATTTAAAACGAGGCTCAAGGGTTTGAACAAAAGCCAGGGCTTTCTGAACAGCCTGTGTTCGGGCCCAAAGCGACTGCCTCTCGGCCAGGTCCTTGACTGTGACCTTAATGGGATTGGCCATCAAGGTCACCAGAAATATTTTTTCCCGGCTGGTCAACTCATGAACAGCTTTGCCAAAATGATAGCTGGCGCCGGCGGCAATACCAAAAACCCCGGGGCCCCATTCAGCTGAATTCAGGTACAATTCCAGAATCCGGTCCTTAGTCAGAAAAAAATCGATTTCCAGAGCTAAAAGTAATTCCAGATATTTTCGCAGATAATTTTTCTCGGGGTTAAGAAACAGGGTCCGGGCCAGCTGCTGGGTGATAGTACTGCCGCCATAGGCCGCATAACCTCTTTGGCTATTGATTTTCATGGCAAAGGCAATAGCCTCCATATCAAAGCCCTGATGCTTAAAAAAATCAACATCTTCTATAATAATAATGGTATTTATCAAATCAGCAGGAATGTTTTTTAAATCAAGAATCTCGCGGTTTTCACTTCGGCTTTGGCTAAAAACATGTCGGTACTTCATAATGGAAGTGACCCTTGGTGTGTCATTAGCCAGAGGTATAATGAAAACCATAGCAGCAAGCAGAAACCCCGTATGCAAGGCAGTAAAAAGGCCAAGCACTATTTTCAAAGCAAAAAACACGCGCCTTTTAATAAAGCCACTGGATATTCTAAAAAATCTCATTAAAAAGCCTGTCAAAGAACTGAAACAAGGCAATATCCTGGGGTGTACATAAACGATTCAAGTATATCTTCCTCATCTCACTATAGTACCAGGCCTGTTTTTCCTTACTCGCGTGAAAGCGACTCCATATTGCGCTTCCGATGATTTTTAAATCACGCTTAATGGAATCAAGATTATCAATCTTGTCAGCAATCGACAGGCGCAATGAGTCCAACGGAGCTTCCTTCAGGCGCGCTATCATTTCATCCTTACGTTCCTGCCAGGAATATTTTTTAGAAATTTCACTCACCGTAACCACCAGGCCAGAGACCTTTTTGCCAAAATGCTTAACCAGATCTGCTACTTCCACAGAGGTGTCTTCAATAGTATCATGAAGCAAGGCTGCCAAAATCAACACTTCCTCATAACCTGTTTCCATAAGAAGACGCGCCACCCCCATGGGATGATAAATATAGGGGATAGCACTCCCCTTGCGCACTTGATTTTTATGCGCCTCCATGGCAAAACACATCGCTTTATGAATTAATTCACTCACATTCACCAACTTTCTGTATAAAAACTATACCTAAAAGCACGTTTTTCTCAAAAGCCTTGCCCTCGCCTCTCCCATCTGATATAGTAAAATCCTATGATAAATATTTTCAAGCTATTTCCCAAATATTTTACAGCTCTTATTTTACTATTCCTCACAGCAACTCTGTTTTCCGCTGAAATTCACATAAAAGCCCAACTTCAATCGTCCATAGAGGACTATGAAAAAAATATATACCAAAACTACAGAAGCATCGAATTCCTTGAGCACAAAACCGAACGCATCGAAAAAAACGGCAAACTAGACATGGAATATAGTCAAACCCGACGCTTTACTTATGATTTTAATAAAAAAATGCTTTTTGTCAAAGTGATTGATTTTAAATTATTAAACGGAAAGAACAGCAAAAACATAAAAATCGGCGATGAAAAAAAGGAAAGGCTCAAGGATTTTTACGGACTGGCCTCCTATTTTAATGGCCCCTGGAAAAATATTGAATCCGATTCAGAACACAAACGCCTCCGCTTCGATACCAACCAGTGGTTTTTTGCGTTTAATTGCGACATTCAGCTGCAAAAAACTAAAAACTTTCCCCAAACCATTCAGGCTGTTACAAAGGATGAACGTTTGACCATAACCCTGAATTACCAATGCCACGATGATATTTACATGCTTACTCAATTGTCCACAAGCGGCTCTTACCAAATCCTATTTGACAAATTCGTTCTGCACTCTTCAACCATCAGAGACAGCTTCACTATTAATAAACGATAATCTCTATTGTCCTGTTTTTAACGCAATTAAAAAAAGCGGATTTAGAAAAATCTACTTATCTAGCCCTAGTTCCTTTATTTTCATTAATTGCTCAAAACTTGGGACAAAATCAGAATTTTTTATATTCTTTTTAAGCTCTTCAATTTCATCAGCCGCCGCCTCTAGGGCAGCTTTCTCCTTGGCTTGCCTGGCTTCCTGCTCCAGCTGAAGAATAATGCCATCCAGGGCGTCTTCAATTTTTTTCCCGCCATAATAGGGCTTCAAAGCCTGGGCCACCTCAACAGACAAACTCTCCCGTGCCCCTTGCTCATCAACCGTCCAAATCACACGGATAACCTTCTCGAACAACTCATTAATATCCGCTACCTCCTCCATGATTCGGGGCAGCTCCTTTTTTCGAAGCCAGGAATTAATCCGGTCTTTCAGGTTTTCCAGCCGCTTCATCGCACTCCTCATTTATATCAGTAATTTTTCACATCCTAGTATAATACGCGAACAGAGTCAAATCAAACTTTTTTGCGTGAACCAAGGATTTCAGGTAATGAACCGGAGAAATCTCTTCTCCAGGTTTGTTTCTCCTTACTCAGCATTTCAACCGGGCGTTACCAGCTTCCACTTTTACACGATTCAGCTAGGTTCCAAACTGCGCAAAGGCTATTTTACATTTGAACGAATTTAAAGCATCTTCAATCAAACAGTAACCTACAATTAGTTACAAAAATGTTCAAATGTAAAATAGCTGGTTCCAGCTGGCCGGGCTTTCCACCACTCCGCTCTCGCTTCGAAGGTTTTAGCGCTGAAAAAATCCGCGCTAAAACGCTTTGGCATGGCATTTTTGAAAAAATGCCATGCCATGGTTACAATCCCTAACGCTAACACAACAAAAAAATCCTATCAATCCTTTTCCCAAAAAGCGACACAGGCCTTGATAAAATCCTTGATCAGGCGATAATTCTTCTGACCTCCTTTAGATTTGACGCTTTTACCGCTATTATGATTCGCCTCAAAATTAACTTCCTGAAACAAAGCATTTTCCCCGGGTATCAACTGATTCACCGAAGGAACAGCGCAATCATGAGCTTGGGGCGGTATAATAACAGAATCTGAAATGCTGCATCCCTGGTCATAGGCTTGTTTTCTGTTGCGGCGATCATTATCATAAATTTCTGTCAGCAAGCGGTCTTTGAAAATCAGAGTTAAGCGGTCGATGGGAAAATCAGAAACATTATTGTAAAGATTGAATAATGCTGAATAGAGATTTTTCCAGAACTTCCGAAAAGTCACTTTCCATAACAAAAGCGAAAAACAAAACAGCCCTGGTGTCAGAGTCAGGACTATTGTCATAACCACACCCATCATGGAAAAAATACAGCTTCTCCGATGCCTATGTTTTGGATCAAAGGTCTTCATCAAGGTATCGTTTTTTAAGCTGTATAAAATATCGCTAATTTTATTATTACAGCCAGCCACACAGGCAAAAGGTGTCTGGGTCAGATAATTCTCTTCCTGATGCAGCAAATTCAAAACACTGAATTTTGTTTGCTCCGGCCCCTCATTGTTTTCATGAATATTGGTTATATTCAAATCATCAAAGGCATTAACATACCTGGCATCAAGCCCAAAGGTCCATTTTCTAAAAGTCCTGATTGTCGCGGAAAAATCTGATAATCCAATAAAAGGTGAGTATAAAAACAACACACCCAGAAAATCCATCAAACGGTAAACATGCTTTATCCCCAGATGGCGAGTCAAGGCCTTGATTTTCCGCGGTATACCAAAGGATGATTCCTCCCGCGTGAACTCCAGCAGAGCGTCACAAATCCCCTGTTTCACGGTCTCAGCATTGTCAGGATTGGCCAATGGCGAACCGTAGTTGGGAGAATCCATGGAAATAAAACCAGCAATCACCGGATCCTCTTTCTTGTTCTTGTTGAAAATTTTTTCTTCAAGAAAAGCCAGATACCAGGCAACAAGTCCGCCCTGAGAATAGGCCACCAGAATATTGGGTTTGGTCTGTTCAAGAATTTGATAGAAACCCTGATACTCCGCGGTGGCCATTTTCAAGGTTGATGGAATTTCAAATTTCTTACCTTTGTAGCCTTTATAATTCCAATAATCTCTGAATGTTTCAGGCGCGAAACACCGATTATGTCCGGGATCCCGAATATTATCCAGCAAAATCTGAGCATCCTGATCACAAGTCTTCGATTTGTTTCCCAAGCATTTCAAAGCCAACTCAACATAATATTCATCGATTTCATCTTCCAGCATAAGATTATGCTTATATTTAACATGTTTAACCGGAGCTTTGGGATGCATAAAACGCGGGTCATCACGATTTCCCAAAACCAAGTGCTCTTTGATCTCTGCCAAATCAGGATCAGATAAAAAGTCCAGCTCATTATTCACACCCAAACAAATTTCATCCGCCCTATTGAGAAACCAGATGGTAAATTGTCGATTTCGCATAAGCCCCCCAAGCAGCACGATTACAAGTAAACAACTAATCTAATGAACATGCTAATGGCAAGTGCTCTGACAACGGCCATTAACGTATAAGCGATTATTTAGCCACTTATTATCAATTAAAAAACAAAAAAAGCTAATTACAAAAGTCCTGACATGAGTAATTAGCAGGCAACTCTAAACAAATAACTTATCCGAGATATGCATTATTCTTTCAAAACTTCAGTTTTAAAAGAGCCTCAAGATATTTTCAATTCTGGAGATTCACGCCAAACCAGCGATACCATGAAGAGCTCACAATAAAAGTTTAAGTTGCCATGGAAGGTTCTGCAAACATTTTTTTGTATTTGTTTAGCTTAAACAGGAATCACTATTTTCAGCGTTAAGGATTGTAATAATAGCAGAGCTAATTGCAAAAGTCCCGACTTTA
>JAFGWI010000036.1 GCA_016937215.1 Spirochaetales bacterium
TAAAGTCGGGACTTTTGCAATTAGCTCTGCTATTATTACAATCCTTAACGCTAAAAATCGTGATTCCTGTTTAAGCTAAACAAATACGTTTTTTCAAATTTCTTTTTCAAGCTATTTTCTGACCGGGAATTGCTGCTTTTAGCTGTTATTTTCTTGAAACCTTACCTTCGATAGCCTATGCTTTAATATTGAGGGTAAATTATGGCTAGTGATTTGGTTCCTGTTATACGGGTAGATTCGGAAAAATGTGTTAATTGTCATCAATGCATTTCAGCTTGTCCGGTAAAATACTGTATTGACGGAAGTGGTGAAAAGGTTGAAATCAATCATAATATGTGCATTGGCTGCGGCCATTGTATTGAGGTCTGTACTCACGATGCCCGTTCCTATTGTGATGACAGTGAACTTTTTTTTCATGATTTGAATAATAATGTGCCTATGGTGGCCATTGCCGCGCCTTCTATAGCTTCCAGCTTTCCTGACCATTATCTGCAGCTGAATGATTATTTCCATGGTTTGGGGATTAAGGCTGTTTTTGATGTGAGCTTTGGAGCTGAATTGACGGTAAAGAGCTATCTTGATCATATTAAAAATAATGAAGTGAAAACCTTGATTGCTCAACCTTGCCCGGCTATTGTTTCTTTTATTCAGATTTACAAACCAGAGCTATTGCCCTACCTGGCGCCTGCCCATAGCCCCATGCTTCATACCATAGTAATGATTCGTCAGTTTTATTCTCAGTATAAGGGTTACAAAATCGCTGTGCTGTCGCCTTGCCTGGCTAAAAAAAGAGAGTTTAATGAAACCGGACTGGGGGACTATAATCTTACTTTCCGGTCTATTGAAAAGCATCTTAAAGAAAAGCAAATTGACCTGTCACTGTATTCGCCCAGGGCCTATTTAACACCAGCTCCTGAAAGAGCTGTGCTTTTTCCGAGTCCCGGGGGTTTAATGAAAACCGCCGAACGTGACGCGCCGGGCTTAAGCGAAAAAACACGGAAAATCGAAGGCCCCGATAATATTTATCCTTACCTCTCCACATTGCAGGGTTCCATGAGTAAAGGATGCGCGCCTTTATTGGTGGATTGCTTGAGTTGTGAACTTGGTTGTAATGGAGGCCCCGGCACATTGAATCAAGATGCCAATCGTGATGAGCTTGAGTATTATATCAACCGACGTAGAGATGAAGCTGCCCAAAATCAGAAAAATCATAATCCCTTTTTAAAAGAAAAAGTAAAGGGCCAGTTTTATAAAAAGGTGAACACCTATTGGAAACCCGGGCTCTATAATAGAAGTTATAAAAATTTAAGCCAGAATAATCGTATTAAGACGCCAAATGCAGGACAACTTGAAAAAGTTTATGCTGCCTTGCACAAATACAGTGACAAGGATATTTACAATTGTTCTTCCTGTGGTTATGACAGTTGTGAAGCCATGGCCATAGCTATTTTTAATGGATTGAACAAGGTGGAAAACTGTTATCACTATACAGAAGCTGTTCTCAGAAATCATAAAAGTGAACGCGGTGAAATTATCAGCAAACAGGAAGAGGCTATTAAATTCAGCCAGGAAATCACCAATAATGTGCGTTTTTTGACAGAGACAACCAGTTCTGAAGTGGCAGGGCAATTAGGAAAACTGGAAAATACCCTTGGAATACTGACTTCCATGTTTGAAGGCATAAAAAAGGTTGGTTCCATGTCTCAAGGTGGACTGAGCGAGTTGGGACAATTAAAGGATCTTGCGCAAACCGGTGAAATTGACATGGAAAACACTGTTGGCGCGATTTCTGACATTAAAAAAGGCGTGGATGATATTATTGGAGCCATTGAAATTATCCGTCAGGTGGCTGAGGACACTCGTATTTTGTCCATGAACGCTGAAATTGAAGCTGCCCAGGCAAAAGAATCGGGAAAGGGGTTTTCAGTGGTGGCTGAAGAAATTCGGCTGCTTTCGGATAACACCAAAAGCAATGCTCTGGCAATTGGCGCTAATCTTCAGGCTATTGTGGAAAGCATAAACCGGGCAGAATCGGTGGCTTTGAATACTGAAAGCGCCATCTCTTCAATGATCAGGAGTTTTGAAAGAATCGCTAATAACATGAATATTATTTATTCTGACATGGTAAATATGCAAAGTAAAAGCAATGAGATTTCAAGCGATTTATCGGGTTGGAAGAATTTTTCCAATAAAATTCAGGGCGCCTATGATACCATTTATCAGGCTGTTAAGGAAATGCAGGACCAGATGAGACAGATGACAGTTGTTAATAAAAACCTAGATTAAAAGTATTATCAGAAGAGCTCCTTTGTTTGACTGGCTTTAAAAATCCTTTCGCAATTTTTGAATAAAATGAAAACCATGCCTCCTTTTCCTAACGCCTTTATAGCTAAATGATGATTTTCTGAACAAGCAGAAAACAGCAAAATCGCGATCGCCCGATGTGTCTTTTGGTGGTAAATGCTCTGCATTAATTGTCAATGGCCTAGCCAGGCGGAAAATAGCCTTTTTTAGCCGGATAAATAGGACAATAAGCTGATTGTATTTTTACTTGTTTTAGTGCAACCTGAAAGTGGATATCTTGATATTTTTTTGACTTACAAGCCTGAATGATGTTAAAATGACTTGAGCCTGATTTTCAAAACAATCATTAGTACCATCGGGCTGTGTGAATGGCTGTTCCAGGCTGATGGAATAGCTTTTCATAGAGCAGTTCAGGGCTATATGTTCGGGCATAAAAAAACAAAATATCTGTTGAGCTATGGCCGGTTCTGGTTGTGTATGGCGTTAGGGATTGGAGTTATGGGTTTCAGGTTTTTCAAAACCTGAAACCCAAAGCGTTTTTTTTCTGATAATTTCAGAAAAAAAAACCTTCGAAGGCGAAAGCCGGAGTAACGGAAAGCCCGGCCTGCTGGAATGGAATGGAAGCAGGCAACGCCCAAAAGATCTTAACATTGGCTATTAAAAAAACAAGGGGAAAAATATGAAAAACTTGAATTTGAAGTTTAAAATCGGGTTTATCCTGATCATTTTTTTGTTCTGCGCGGGAACGGGTTTCGCGGCTGAATGCGGGGATGTTGACGCGAGCGGCGTGGTGAATATTGTGGACGCGTTGTTGATTGCCCAGAATTATGTCGGCACTGCGGTTGAGAGTTTTGATGCGGCTATGGCTGATGTGAATGGCGATGAAGCGATAAATATTGTGGACGCCCTTCTGGTGGCCCAGTTTTATGTGGGCTTGATCGATGAGCTGCCTGGTTGCGGCGGGGTGATTGTTAATCCTGATGAATATGATTGTACCTATATTCCTGAATGGTCGGCCACGGAGATTTATCAGCCGGGAAGTCAGGTAAAGCAGCTGGATAATGTTTATGAAAATAACTGGTATACCGAGAATCAGGAGCCAGCGGAAAATTCCGGGGCCAATGAAGTGTGGTCTTTGATGGGGCCTTGTGATCCTGATCCTGAGCCGGGTACGCCTACGCCTGTACCAAGCGCGATTCCCACTGAAGAGCCTACGGGTACACCTGATCCTGATCGTACACAGGCTCCTTATCCCGAGATGGATGCTTCTGAATGTGGTGCCTGGGTCATGAAGGATAATGTGTGTACAGCCCGTTATTGCAGTGATAATCTTAAATCCGAGGATTGCGAAGGTTGCGGTGGTAATGAAGGTGCTTTGTGTGAAGTGGTTAGTTCCAAGGCCTCTGTTTCAGGTGCCTGGCCTGAGGTGACCAGTATCAGCGATGAAGAACCTTGGCATTATTCCCGGTCCACTCATTATGGTATTGGAAAGGGCGGGGCCTGTGCCTTTGGTTTATATAATATTTGTTCTTCAGCCATGGGGCCTGATGATCATTTTTTTAACCCCGAGTGTGAGGCTTTTTGCCGGGATTATCCTGACTTGTGTGCTGATCCTGAAGGGGTCACCTTTCGCGGTAACTGGGTCGCGCCTCAGGGCAATTACTATACCCAGTTCTGGCCGACTCTTGCCGGTGATTGGGACAATTATCTGAGCTGCGGCGAATGTTTTGAGATGATTCGTATTCATCCTGACGGGACCGAGTATCAGCCGGGTGACGCGGGCTATACTGATCCGATTATTGTGACAGTGGCCGATTCCTGTCCTTGTTCCGCCAACTCCAAGTGGTGCTGCGGCGCGGGGCGTAACCATTGTTATGAGGTGGCTGATTATGCCTATGGGTGTCCTATGCCGCCAAATCCTCCTTTGCCGGCTGACCGTGACCCTTCTCCTGAAGAAAGTATTCACATCGATTTGTGCAGTATTGCCATGGCTCGTTTGCAGTCCGGCGATGCCAGCGGCGGTATTATTGATGGCATTATTCCCACCAAATACAGGCGAGTGCCTTGTCCGGTTGTGGGTAATATTCATGTGTGGCTTTTGACTGGTTCAAGCACCTGGTATTTTGCCTTGAGTGTCGTGAATGTGGCTGGGCTTGGTTCGGTCGTAACGGTTGAGGCTCAGATGGGTAATGGTGAATGGGTATCGCTGAAGCGTGATCCCAATTACACCAGCGCGCGTCCTCAGGAACGTTATGGTACTTGGGTTGTTCCTCCGGGAGCAGGTCCTTTTTACTTGCCTGTTTCGCTGCGTTTTACTAATGCCTCAGGGGCAACCCTTGAGTCAGAGGGAGCGATTGAGTCATGGAAGCCTGATGACGAGGCAATGGCCGAGAAGTATTTTATTGATACGGGTGTGCAGTTTTAACGATTGCTTTTTTGTGTGACTTTGTTTATTTTCTGTTCCGGCTGGTTGAAAAAAACCGGCCGGATTTTTTTATGATAGAGCCAATTGCAAAAAATCCTGACGTTAGCAATTGGCCAGCGACGATAATATTATAACTTATTAAATTATAGCAAATTAGCTAATACGTAATTTTCAATTTTTTTGCAAAACCTCAGTTTTGTAAGAGCCTCGATAATAAGTTATTTATATATTGCCGCCTGTTAATTGTTAATGTCAGGATTTTTTGCATTTAGCTCATGAATTTTATATTAACAATTCCGGATTATCAGGCCTTGTGTTTTATTAGGCTGATGATAAATTCAAGGAGAATATAATGAGAATTAAATTGTTTCCTGTTTTGCTGATCATTTTGGCTTTGTTTTTTTCAGCTTGTGAAAAGCCGAAAAAAGGGAAGGTGGAAGCTCCTGATATTCTATTCGTTTCGGGTGTTCATGATTTTGGGGTGCTCGATGAGGGAGAATCGGTGAGTCATGTTTTTGAGTTCTCTAACTCGGGTAGTGCTACTTTGGTGATTGAAGATGTTCGGCCGACTTGCGGCTGTACCATTACCGGTGGTTTTGATAAGCAGTTAGAGCCTGGCGAAACAGGGAGCCTGTTGGTGACTTTTGATTCTAGTGGTTTTGACGGGCCTGTTTCCAAGCCTATGATTGTAAGAACCAATGTCCCGGGCAAGGAAGAGTTGATTTTAACCATTTCAGGGACCGTTAAGGTCGCGGTAAGGATTAATCCTAAATCACTTTTTCTGGGTAATATCTCCCAGGATCGAAGTGAAGCGCTTTCTGGCGCTGTCTCAATTACCAACCGTCTGGCAAAACCCTTCAGAATCATTGATGTGATTAGACCGGCTGAAGCCAGTCAGAGGCCGAATGTGACTTTTGCCGGCGATGGGGTGGAAACACGTGTGGTTACTAATAATAAGGGCTTTGATTATTCTTTGTTGATTACTATTTTTCCGCCCTTTAAATATGGAGATGTGACGGGTTCCCTTATTGTTCAAACTGATATTCCCTCGAAGCCGGAAATTGTTCTTGACTTTTCATACCATGTTGATCCACTGGTAAAGATATTTCCCAATCCCCTTTTTGTGAGCAGTGAACAGATAAATAAGGCTATTGATCAGATTATCAATGTTCAGTGCGCAGCCGGGTATGATCTGGAACTCCTTGATTATCGAACAAATAAAGCTGAGGTGAAAATTGGTGTTGTGGAAGTGGAACAGGGAAGGCGCTATAAGCTTGTTCTGAGTTTTCCAAAGAACTTCAGTTTTGATTCAAATAACACATTGAATGTGGAATTCAAAGCCGGGAATTTGCCTGATGAACCGATTTTTTCGGTACCAGTTTTGAAAATGTAGCTTTTTTCATTTTACTCGTCGATCTGTTAGGTGAAGATTTCGGAAAGCCTTTGTGTTATTTTGTTTATAAAAAATTCATAAAATTTGAAAGATTGAAATGAATTGGTGGTATTTGTTTAATAGAAATTTTTGAGCCTTGTTTGCCGCCCGGGGGCAAACAGGCCGGGTTTTCCGGGCTCTGGTCATAAATACTCCGCATTTATTGTTCGGTGTAATGAATGCTCATTGGCATTCACTATTGTTATGAATGCTCATTGGCATTCACTGTTCATTTGCGAGTTTGCCGGAAATTATGTGGTAAAAAACGCTTAATTGTGCTTATTTTGAAAAATAGACACAAGCTGCCTTCTATCCCTAACGCGTGTAAAACAATAGCCCCCCCATTTAGCTAAACAAATACAATTTGTGAGGCCCTTTCAAAACTGAAATTCTGAAAGAATTATTAAAATCGCGGATAATTTATTTGTGTATTGATAGCTGTTAATTGCTAATAAGCTTGTTTTACAAGCTCGAAATTCGAGGCTGTTGTAATAAATATGGCACAACTTAACCACTCTACACTCTACCCCCATATATAGTCATTGATAGAGAAAAGCTTTTAGTAGCGACAGCCTCTAGTGTCAGGACTTTTGATATGACTTTTTGTATATAAAAATGAGTAAACTCCCTTGCACAAAAAGTGCAAAATTCTTGAGAGAGTCTGTATATGCGGAAATCTTATTAATGATTACGATATTTTACTGGTTAGTCATAACGTTGTTATTTGGATGTATATGTAGGAGTTTTGACCTATATTTTTCGGAAAAAATGAATACAAAATAGATGTAAATGCTTGAGATTTATAGTGTTTCGTGATACAATCTTACTATCTGGGAAAATGATCTAACAGATGCAAATCTGAAGGAATTGTCACGTGCCCTTTTTTGATCATTAGCCGTGACTGCTTGTTTTTAAAAAAGCCTGTTTCCGGAAAATTTATAGATAACAAGAAAACGAAAAATGAATAGGAAAAAAAGTAGCAGAATATAAAGGGGGAAAAACTTTTAAAAGAAAGTTTATCATTAAAGGAGAAAGAAAAGAAATGAAAAAAAACATTTTAATGCTGTTGATTCTCGCAGTATTACCAGCTCTAATGTTACAAGCTCAAACCTGTTTGATTCAGGGTGATGCTGATGAAAGCGGTGTGGTGAATATCGTGGATGCCCTTCTTGTGGCTCAGGATTATGTTGGAACAGTATCAGGAAATTATAATCCCGCTTGTGCCGATGCCAACTGCAATGGTGCTGTTGATATTGTGGATGCTTTACTTATTGCCCAATTTTATGTTGGTCTTATCCAAAGCTTTCCTTGTGAGGCGACTCCGAAACCCAATAACACTCCCGTTGCCGGCGAGTATGTTATTTCCATAGCCGCGGGCAGCACTACCGCCATCGGCGATTTTGAAGCCGAGCAATATTTTACAGGAGGCGAAACCTACACAAATACAGCCACCATCGATGTTTCCGGATTAAGCAAACCAGCGCCTGCTGCTCTTTTTAACAATGAGCGCTATGGTGACATGACCTATACCATTCCCGGTTTTACAGCCAGCGCGGCTTATACCGTGAATCTTTATTTCGCAGAAACCTATCTGACCTCTTCCGGCGGCCGGGTCTTTAATGTGTCGATTAATGGAAACCTGGTTCTTCCTGACTTTGACATTTATGCTGCCGCAGGCGCCCAAAACAAAGCTGTTGTCATGTCCTTTACGACAAATGCCAGCGCGAGCGGGCAGATTATTGTACAATTTACTTCTGTAACGGAAAATCCGAAAATCAATGGAATCAGTGTGCAAGCAGGTTCCATTCCAACTGAAGCGCCGACAGTGGCTCCGACACCTGACCCGAATTCTAATGGTTCGAGTGAGGGATGCGGTAAAGCTCTGTCCGATTTAAAGAGCGGTACCTATAATATTACCAGTGCCGGACTCAGCCGACGTTACATTATCCGAATTCCTGATAATTATGATAAGGACAAACCTTACCGATTGATTTTCGGTATGCATTGTATGGGTAGCAGCGATCAGGGTGTTGTGGACAGCCAATATTATGGCCTCTTGCCCTATTCTCAGAGCTCAAACACACCGGTTATTTTTGTCGCGCCTCAGGGTTATACTGATGGTTCTCCCTGGCGTGTGAGTGACAACAAAGACCATACCTTCTTTGCTGATATGCTGAAACTCTTCAAGGAAAAACTTTGCGTTGACACCAAACGTGTTTTTACCTGCGGTTTCAGCTACGGCGCTATGGTAAGTTATTCTTTGTCCATGGCTTTCCAGGATGATGTAAGGGCTTTTGCGACATATGCTCCGGCAAACTGGAATATCTGGCTGCCACAGCGTAACAACAAACCTGTTGCCTATTACCAGACAACAGGAACAGGTGATACATTGTGTTCATGGGTTAATAATGATGGAAACAAAACTGGTGGAAAATATTGTGTTATCCAGCACCTTGAGGATAATGACTGTACTGTACCTGCTAATATTCCTCTGGCCAATAGCGGAACTCACGTGCTAACCAAATTCAATTGTAACACAGAGTATCCGGTTTGGTTCTCTTCGCATAATGGAGGCCATACCGACAATGTGAGAGACCCGGGGTCTAATGTTAACTGGGTTGCCAAGGAAACCTGGGACTTTTTTATGCAGTTTTAATTAAGTGTGAAATGAATTAATTCAAATATTGACGGCCAGGATCGATGATTCTGGCCGTTTTTTTTATTGTATTTTGTAAGTCAATTGGCTAACATCGGTTCTGTATTTAAAAATTCCACCCACATTCCGCAGTGAGGGATGCTAACAAGAGAAAGGTATGTTATAGATGTGGCAAATTGATTTTTTGAAAATAGAGGATTATCCTATGGTTTATCGACTTTGGCTTGAAACCAAAGGTTTGGGCTTGAACAGGATGGATGATTCCAGGGAGGGTATTGAAAAATATCTGAACAGAAACCCCGGGACATGCTTTATTGCAAAGAGTGAAAATCAAGTCCTTGGCACTATCTTATCAGGACACGATGGGCGAAGAGGTTTTATTTATCATCTCGCGGTGGCAGAGCCTTTCAGGCATCAAGGTATTGGAAAGGCCCTTGTGAACAGGGCTGTTGGGGCTTTGAAAAATCAAGGTATTAAAAAAGTGGCTTTTGTGGTATATAAGCGGAATAAAGGGGCAAATCACTTTTGGGATAAACTCGGTTTTGGCGAACGAAAGGATTTGTTTTATCGGGATAAAATCATAGGAAATGAAGAAATACAAGGTATTGATACCTGAGCAATGGCCTTGTATCTGGCTTGGGAAACAAAGCCCGAGGCCATGGGGCCTAAAGAAAAGGGGTGATCCCAGTTGAAGCAAATATCAATAATTTTTGTATTTTCATCATCTTTGAAAAAAAAGCGCGGAGCAGACATAACCCCAAAATATAAAATAGGGATAAAGGTGGCTTGACGGAAAACATAGGAGTTATGATAAATCATAATAATTTTTGCCTCAATGAATTTGCATTATCGGAGTTTTATGTTATAATGGGTAAAACAAAAAAACACTAAAAATGGAATAAAAAAGGAGTTAAAATGTCAAAGAAATCCTGTTGTTGGGGAATCCTTTTCCTCTTTTTGTTATCAGCCAATATATTTGCCCAGGAAATGGGCGATGTTGATGGAAGCGGAAGGTTGACCATTGTGGACTCACTTCTAATTGCCCAGAACTATATTGGCATTGAGCCCGCGCCGCCTTTTAATGCCTCCTTGGCAGATGTTAACGGCGACAATGTGGGAAATATTGTTGATTCGCTGTTAATTGCTCAATATTACGTCGGGTTGATTGACTGGCCGCCTGCGGGAATGAATACCCCGGAACCTGAAACACCCACGCCTGTAATTGATCCTACACCTGTAACAGGTATCGAAAATGTGATTAACGGCGCTTTTGTTGATGGAGTTTCCGCCTGGGTTGGTGGTTATTATGAAACAGCCACCGGTAGCTTATCGGTCACTAACGGAGTGCTTCGTGTTGGGATTACCAACGGCGGCACAGCAAGCTGGAATGTTCAGGTTAATCAGGGTAGTATCAATATTGAACGAGGCAAAAATTATGTTTTCAGTTTTGATGCCCGAAGTGACGCCCCGCGCACAATCGAAGCTAATGTAGGTATGATCTCCGAACCCTATACAAGCTATTTTGCCTCCGGTCCTTTGTCACTCACTACAACCATGACCAAGTACAGCTTTAATTTTGCGGCTCTTTCCAGTGATAACTCCGCGAGAGTTGAATTCAATTGTGGAATCGATTCAGCAGACCTCTATTTTGATAATGTCAGTCTGATTACCTTAGGCGGATCCAATACACCAGAACCGCTTGAACCGGAAATCATCAATTTTAAAGATGCTAATCTTGAAGCAGCTTTGAGAAGCCAGCTTTCCATTGCTGAAGGCCCAATTTATAATACCGATGTTGACGATTTAGTGAGTATTTCCTTGAACCTTCTTAAGATTGAAGATCTTGCTGGTTTGGAATACTTTTCCGGTCTGTCAAAATTGGTTCTCAGCAACAATCAACTTCGTGGAATCGAAGCCCTGGCCGGTCTTGATAACCTGAGGGAACTTAATCTAGGTGTGAATTTCATTACTGATATTTCGCCTCTGGAAAATCTCACGAATATAACATTGCTCAATCTGGTGGTTAATGATATTACTGATTTGTCGCCTTTGGCCAATATGCGCGATTTGAAATATTTGCTTTTGGAGTTTAATAGTCTTGAAGATATTTCGCCTCTGGCCAGTCTGGACCGTGTCAGCTATTTGCAGTTAAATGATAATAAAATTTCCGATATCACGGCATTGGGTTATATGTCAAACCTGAATTATCTGAATCTCGGCAAGAACCAGATCTCTGATCTCAGGCCTCTGGCAAACCTGACAAAGGTAAGCTATCTGAACCTCTGTAATAATCCGATTACCGATGTTACCCCCTTGGGCCAAATGAAGTCACTGCAAACCCTTGTTTTAGACGTTTTTGTCCTTGAAGACGTGGCGCCTTTGGCTAATCTGACTAACTTGGTATCTTTGAATTTGAACAATAACAACATTAAGGACATTACACCTTTGGCATCCATGACCAATTTGAATGTTCTTTTTATAGCGAACAATCCTCTTGACAGTTCCGCCGACGCGGTCATCGAATCGCTTTTCGCTGCCGGCGTCCGGGTAGTCCGTTAGTTGATTGTTGAGAAATAATCCAGCCGCTCTTTGGTTAAAAACCCAAGAGCGGTTTTTTTTGTAAGAGTTTATGGGGCCTTCCCTGGCGTCACCTTGTTTCCGAATTCCGAGCTTAAAAACCAATCTCTAATATTAATGAGCTAATCGCAAAAGTCCTGACACTAGAGGTTGTCGCGCTACTGAAAGCTTTTTAGTATCAAAGACTATATATGGGGGTATAGTGGGTTAAGTTCTGTCATATTTATCGCGACAGCCTCGTGTTTCGAGCTTGTGAAACAAGCTTATTGGCAATTACCAGGCAGTTGTAAAATCATTATTTATTACCTGGTAATAAATTCATTTATCCGCGAATTTTATGATTCGTGCAGAATTTCCATTTTGCAGCAGCCTCACATGATAAACAGAAATGATAACTGTGGATTCAAAAATAGAGCCGAAATTCTCATTTTTCAAAAAAAAGGCCCCAACCTGACAGGCGAGGCCTTTAATAAAGGAACACATAAAAAAAGGTTATTTAAACCTTTTTTATTGATTAACATGAATCAATAAAATCAGTTGCTCTTGAAACAGCCCTTTGAGTCAGCTGTCATTTTTTTCAATTACAATCCAGCTCGATTATTCCAACATAACTCTGAGCCACCAACAATGCGTCAACAATATTGACCGAACCATCCTTGTTGACATCGGCAGCTTCTATAATAACCTCATCTTGCTGAATAAGACCAACATATAACTGCGCGATAAGAAGAGAATCCACAATATTAACAGTGTCATCGTCATTCACATCCCCGCAGTTAAAATCAGGGCCAGGTGTCGGAGGAACATCTGTTACTATGGGTGTGGGTGTTTCCATGCCGCCGGGTTCACTACCATAAACCAGTTCGCCCTTGTAATAGACCGCCATCTTGTTATAGGCGGAAAAACTAGTGTGAGCCGGGTCAAAGGAAAAATCATTAGTCTGGTCATAGCTGCTGTAGTCGCTCTTGCCAAAACGTGACTGAATATCACCGGTATTGGCATTACCGCCCAGAGTCCCTGAAGAAAAACCGATCTCCATATAACCGCTACCCATAGAGGCTTTTACCACTGTGCTTCCAAGGGCCGCGTAATCAATATGAGCGGATTCAGTGGAATCCCCCTCTTTGGTATAAAAATAACGGATGGTCACATCACTGAGATCAGCTGGTGTGGAAGAAGTGTTTTTCAGCTGCAAGTGAGGTTTTACCTGGGCAACTGAATCTTTATTATCAGCGCATTTGTAGAGCAGCTCGAACTTGGGATTGGCTGGTGCGGGAGTAGGCTGATTGGGGTCAGCTGTTGGAATCGTCCCCCCATAATAAAGAGTCACATTAGTGCCCCGTTTAGAGTACTCAGCCGTGTTCAAAGCATTCAAGGACACAACATGATCAAGCCCGATATAGCGGCCCTGACTGTCCTGCCATAAAGCTTCTTCAAGCAAAGCATATTTCACCTCATCAACACCTTTGAAAGCATAATCTAGAATACCACCTGTATCTCCGGAATTGGGGTTCAGGCACCAGAAGGTATGATGAATCTTTTGTTCAATCAGCAAGCGGCGCAATAATTTTAGCCAGGTGATATTGGGTTCCACCATGTGGCCTCCCCATTCGCCGATTAAAAGAGGAGCCGTCTTTTGATTGTGAATAAACAGCCAGAAATGGTCCCAGACCACATTCATCTGGTTCCAGGAAAGACCCTGGCCCATTTCAAACCATGGCTGATTGTAAACAGAAGGCCCGTAATCGTGGGGCGAATAAACCAGCTGGTCCTGATGGGCACCCAGGTTGATTGGATAATCCTTTACGCCCATGAGGTTTCCGCCCCACCAGCCGTGGTGAAGCTCGATATCGGTCAGATAATCGGTGGAAGGATCGTAGCCGGGATCAATCTTTTGCTTGATATGGGGCGTTGTGGGGTCACGATAAACCTCAACCCCCTCCACCAGAATCAGCACATTGGGGTTAATCGCCAGAATTTTCAGGGCTGTATCCTGGGCTGCCTTTTTCCAGTTATTAACATCATTGGAATTGTCCCACTTGGCATAACCAGCCGCGTTACCCTCGCCGCCGTGAGGCTCGTTTTCCAGGTCATAGGCAATAATGGTATCTTCATTCTTGTAACGCTGGGCAAACCATTCCCAGGTTTTCATGAAAATCGATGTGTCAAAAGAACCGTCGTACCACAAAGGATAAACATGGCCCGAATTGTCCGCCATAGCGGAATGGACATCAATTAAAAGTTTGATACCTCTGGCCTTGGCCTCGTCAACCAAAACATCAAACAATTCCAGAGAATTCAAACCTTCCAGCCCCGGATTCACCGAATAATTCACACTCTGGGGCATCTTGGGATTTCCGCTCATCCATTCATAGAGCAGCTCAGTGGAAAAGGGAAGCCGGATAATGTTAAAACCGCGATAAGCGCAAATATCCAGCATATCGCTCAAGGAATTGGCGTAAAGCCCGTGGGCCACTCTTTCGGTGCAGTTAAAGCCAAACCAGTTAATACCAGTCAGCCAAACAGGGTTGTTATCCTTGTCCAGGATTTGGTTTCCATTAGTGTGAAGCCAATCATCTCCCTGAATCTGGCTAAACACGCCAATACTCAGAACAAGCAAAACCACCAGAAACATGTATTTTTTTTTCATTCTTACCTCGCACTTTTTTTTGAGATTACATTATTTTGTACTTAAAATATAAACCTAAAGCTTGTTGAAATGAATAAGATTAAAAACCGCAAAAAATATAGGATGATCAACCTATCAATTTGATGGGAAAATTGCCGGTAAATATGCCGGTAAATCGATTTTTTTCCATGTTTTTATATCAAAGGGCGTTGCCCGGCAGCTCTGTCCTCACTGTTTGGCTCTACAAGCGAGGCGAATCAGCCAACCTGAACCAGGCCGGGCCCGGGCTATGCGGGGCTCCGCTTACGCTCCGACCGCAAAGGCGGCTGAAAACGCCGCCTTTGCGTTGGCTGCGCTGTTTTTGAAAAAAACAGCTTGCCCCCCTCCTATCCCTAACGCGGCAGGAATCAATGCTCTTTGGAAATGAAAGCTTAAAAATTTTACCCTGCAAACAATCGACCAATTCCAGACTGATTTTCAAAGTCCTGACATCAGCAATTAGCAGGCAGCTCAAAATTAATAACTGACTATTCACTAATAAATCAACGTCTTCGCTATTTTTTTGATTCACCCAAAACCCCGGTTTTATAAGAGCCTCACCGGTTTACAACCAATAAATAATGGAAAAGGAGTGTTTCACAACATATCTACCATGTTATAATATAACATAAT
Source organism: Spirochaetales bacterium (assembly GCA_016937215.1). Taxonomy (GTDB): domain Bacteria; phylum Spirochaetota; class Spirochaetia; order SZUA-6; family JAFGRV01; genus JAFGWI01. The sequence goes on from JAFGWI010000036.1 coordinate 14,696, forward strand.
TATTTTTATAATTAAAAAAATATTAAAAAAAGGAGTTTTTATGGTTACTGTTTTTAAAGTAAGAATGCGCCGGTTGCAACTCGCAAGTTTAGACTTGTCTGCTTTTGCATCCAGCCCTGAAAAAAGAGTTGTGTCAGAGAAGGATATCGCAGATACACCTGATTATAATTTCTACGATAGTTTTAACAATAATACAGGAGAAAAACTATGAATATCATGAAGCATCTTCTCATTAGCCTCTTTGTTCTTTGCGCTATAAGCGTCCCTACAAGCTTGGATGCCTGTTCAAATTTCTTTTTTAACAAAAATGGTCATGCCCTTTTCGCGCATAATAATGACTGGGTTTCCGGTGAAGGTATGATTGTTATCAATAAACGCCATGTTCAGAAGTGGGGATTCCAGGTTAAAAATGATCCTGAATTTATGTGGACTTCCAGGTATGGCAGCATCTCCTTGAACTTTGAAGGTCGTGAAATCACAGGCAGGGGAATTAATGAAGCCGGACTGGTTATATTTGAAGCAGCGTTAGGCGAAACTCAGCAGCCTGGCGGTGATTTGCCCTTTCTAAGTGTGGCGCAATGGGTTCAATATCAGCTGGACACAAGCGCCACGGTCGAAGATGTTATTGCATCCCATAAGGTTGTCCGTATTTGGCCCGACGATATGCAATCACACTTTATGATCCTGGACAAATTTGGTACGGTTGCTGTTATCGAGTGGCTGGAAGGAAAAATGGTAGTTTACAAAGGCGACACACTGCCGATTCCGGTACTAGTCAATAGCACCTATGAATCGTGCATAACCCAGGGGGATGATCCAACAGGACGTTTCAAAACAATCACCGATGCTCTTGCCGCCTATGACCATAGGGCTGCTAAAAATAGTCTGGACTATGTTTATTCAATATTAAAAGATGTCAGTGACAAGTTCCCGCCGCCTGTTCAAACCATGACCAGTGTTGTATTTGACTTACATGCCAGACGCCTTTACCTTTCCACTCCCCAAAACAGGCAAATACGTTACCTCGATATGAAAGACTTTGACTTCTCATGCCAATCCCCAGTGCTGGTATTAGATCTCAATGGCTCAGGTTCCGGGAATGTTCGATCCGCCTTCATACCTTATACCACTGAGTATAACAGCATGATGGTCAGGCGTACCTTTGACATTTATAGTTCATTAGGTTACATTGTGCCTGAAGAAGTGCTCAAGGAAATCATCGATTTTCCTGATAAAACCATCTGTATAGAGTGTGACAAATATGGACATGGCCCAAAATGGGGCTGTTGGCATAGATACTTTAAGCAGAAGCACCAAGTATTCCCGGGCAGGCAGCTGTGGGGCGGGTGGCGCAACAAATGACAAAGTGAGGAAAAACCGTCCAGGCGATTTATGGTCCGGAAGTTAGTTGTGTGAGTTTGGATATTCTGGACGGTTGAATCCTCTTCTTTGTAATTTTTCCGCCGCCTTTAGCAAAGATGGTGACAACACCTTTGAATGGGGTATGGGGTATGGGGTATTGTTGTGTTGTTATCAGATTAAATTTGATTATGGTGCTAGCTAAATAGGCTAGATGTTTATATGCATATCCTGTGAAATATGTTATAATAATAAATTGTTTTGAAAATTAAATTTTCAGCTTTGTTTGTAATAAAAGTACAGGTAATCATTGTTAATACAGGAGAGTTCAAATGAAAAAAGGAATATTTGTTACGGTAATATCTTTGGTATTATTTACAAGTTGCGCGCTCGATGGTAATTTGAAGAAAATAAAAAATCCAAATCTTTCCTTAAGTATAAATCACCAATCCATCGATATATCGATGCTGTCAGATTCTGAAATATCACGCGCGGCCGCTTGTCGTCTCTATCTGGAACATGCCTCTGTGGGAACCAATTTAATGGATGGTTTGGCTTTGATAGAGCAGGGCGACAGCCGCTTTAATTATTCCAATTTCCTTGATTATGCCCGCGGGAATCCCTCTGCTTTAGAGAAATTCGAATGGTTTGAGCAAAATGTTAGCGATTCATCCCAAGGACACTATCAAAACCCGGCGAATTTTAATGCCATGATGGTCAAGCTCTGTTACATAGACAATGTCTATGGAGGTTTTGCAAGCGCAACAGCCATGTTCAATTATTACAGAGACATGATGATCAGTCTTCAAAACCAATATCCCGAAACCCTTTTTGTGTGGTGGACAATGCCGATAAAAACAACTGGTGATCAGGCAAGAGATACCCTTAATCAACTGGTACGTGAATACTGCGAATCAAATGATCTGGTTTTATTTGATATTGCCGATATTGAGTCCCATTCACCTTCCGGCACCCATCTGACGGACAGCAATTCACGAGAAATCATGGATACCAGTTATTCAAATGACGGAGGCCATTTGAACGCTGTGGGGCAGAATAGGGTGGCAGCAGCTTACTGGAAGCTGGCTGTATTGGTGTCTTCACTTTAATAATAAGGTGGATTGTACAAAAGGGCAGCTTGTGTTTAAAAGTCTGCCTTTTTGTATGACATTGCAATGTTAATATTTGCATTTATTTTTTTTCGGTAAACAAACCATAAAATGAAATTGTCTCAGGAGTTTTGTCTTTAAATCTATCAATAGTTTTTCCTCATTGGCTTTTTCCACTTATATGCAAAAAACTGTTTCTGTAAAAGAGTATCGATAGTGGAAATTATCGTTTTTGTTAATCTCAACATAATAACGTAAAATCCTGCTATTGAAAAAAAAACAAAAATAAGCCACTCTGGTATAATACAATTAACAGGAGTTGGCCATGAGTTTACTGGAAACCTCTCACAGGCGCTATAATCCACTGACCGATGAATGGATTTTGGTGTCGCCCCACCGTACGAAAAGGCCCTGGCAGGGCGGGGTGGAAAAAACGGTTGTTACTGTAATGCCCGATTATGACCCGGAGTGTTATTTATGCCCCGGGAACAGACGAAATAGCGGTGAAAAAAATCCTGATTACACAAGCACTTTCAGTTTTGATAATGATTTTCCTGCCTTGATGTTTGACCAGAAAGCCTCTGAATCAACAGAAGAGCTATTTCAAGCCCGGCCTGAAGGCGGCCGCTGCCGTGTGCTCTGTTATTCACCCTCCCATTCTTTAACCATGGCCAAGATGAATCAAACTCAAGTGGCTCAGGTGATTGAGCTCTGGATTGAAGAATATCAGGCTTTGAAAAATCAAGGCCAATACGCCAGCATCCAGATTTTTGAAAACCGGGGTGCCATGATGGGTTGTTCCAATCCCCATCCCCACGGGCAACTCTGGGCCAATGAAAATCTGCCCAACTTGTGGGACAAGGAGATGAAGGCCCAGGCAGCTTATTACGAAAAGCATGGCCGTGCTCTATTACTGGATTATGTTGAAAAAGAGATCGCGAAAAACCAGCGGCTGGTTTTTCGAAACGATTCTTTTGCTGTGTTAGTGCCCTTTTGGGCGATCTGGCCCTTTGAAACCATGATTTTGCCCCGTTTTCCCTTAGGGGCTTTGGATGAACTTGGCGCTGGTCAAAAGGAACATTTGGCTGAGGCCCTGCGCAGCCTCACTTGCCGCTATGATAATCTTTTTCTCACCGATTTTCCCTATTCCATGGGAATCCATTCGCGGCCATTAAAGCAGGAGGCCCCGGGCTGGCAGCTGCATTTTCATTTTTATCCGCCTTTATTACGGTCGGCAACAATTAAAAAGTTTATGGTGGGTTATGAGCTTCTGGCCATGGCTCAGCGGGATATTACAGCTGAATCCGCGGCTGCCCGGCTGGCAGAACTTTCAGATGTGCATTTTAGTCAGGAGGATTCCCATGAAGCTTGATCAACTCAGGGCTTTTGTGACCAGTCCGGCTTTTGAAACTTTGTGCGACTCTCTTTATAAAGAGGGTGAAGGGGAGATGCAAAGGCAGCGCTATTTGGGCCTGATTGATCAAGCAGCAGATGATTCTCCTGATTACGCGTTTTTTTCCGTGCCAGGCCGGACCGAACTGAGCGGAAGTCATACCGATCATAACCTGGGCATGATACTGGCCGCTTCCATCGACCTGGATTCCCTGGCTCTGGTTCGGCCGCTGCCAGGAAACCGGGTGCGCCTCTTCTCTCGTGGTTATGACAAGGCCTTTGAGGTAAATCTGGACCAACTGGAGATGCAACCTGGTGAAAAGGAAAGCACCGAGGCTTTGATCCGTGGTGTGGCTGCTGGTATAAAAAAACGAGGCGGTCAAATCGGTGGTTTTGAAGCTTGGGTGGATAGCCGCGTTTTGACTGGTTCAGGTTTGTCTTCTTCAGCCTCGATTGAAATATTGTTGGGTACTATTTTAAACGATTTCTACAATAATAATCGCTTTGATTATATCCAGTTGGCCCAAATTGGTCAGGAAGCGGAAAACCTCTATTTTGGAAAACCCTGTGGTTTGATGGACCAGCTGGCTTGTGCTGCCGGTGGTGTTGTTTTTGTGGATTTTGCTGACGCGAAATCACCTAAAGTGGAGCGCCTGGAGGTGAGTTTTTACCATTATGGCTACGCTTTGGCAGTGGTGGATACGGGAGGCAGCCACGCTGATCTGACCGAGCATTATGCTTCCATTCCTCGCGAGATGAAGTCTGTGGCTGCTCTTCTGGGCCAGCCGGTTTTGCGGCCCATTGCCATTGAAAATCTTTTGGCTAAGGGGCCAGAAATTTGCATGAAGCTGGGAATACGGCCATTTGTGCGAAGCCTGCACTTTGTAAATGAAAACAGACGTGTTAAGGCTCAGAAAGAAGCCTTGCTGCAGAGTGATATGTCATCTTACCTTGCTCTGGCTGCCCAATCGGGCCACTCTTCTTTTGAGTCGCTTCAGAATTGCCTGGTGCCCGGAGCGGTGAAGGATCAGGAGATTCCATTGGCCTTGTCCCTGGCCCAGAGCTTTTTGGAAGGAGAAGGGGCCTGTCGTGTTCATGGCGGTGGTTTTGCCGGTACCATTCAGGTTTATCTGCCTGTGAATAAGGTTGAGGGCTTTAAAAAACTGATAACACCTTTTTTTGGGGAAAAAGCGCTTACCCTGTTGCGTATCAGAAACATGGCTGCCGGCAAGCTTGACCTTTTTGTCTGATAGGGAGTTTTCTGTTGTTTTTGGTGGTGATGTGTTTTTAACGCGCGAAGGATTGAAGCGGAAACCCTGCAGCCCTGCGCCGGGACCGGCTGGCTCGGTACTCCGAGACAGGGAAAGGTCGCGGCTAACAAGCAGGGCGAAGCGTTGGAGCGGAAAGCCTGGTCCCGGAGATTTCCAGCCCCAAATGATCTGAATGGTTTGTTTTTTCAGTGGAAATTTCCGGGACGCGCCCTGGGGAGTCGACTTAGTGGTTTTTCGGAAACCCCTTTCAGACTAAAAGGTGCGTTGACATATTTGAACTTCCTTGATATTCTGTATTTTCTATAAATAACAATTGATATGAGATAAGGGAAAGAATATGCCATCAAGAGAAATGCGACGAAACAAAGAAAAACAAACGAGTGTTGAGGTGAACAGGGCAAAGCACCCTGTTGTTTATGTGATTTCTGTAGTGATTCTGGTTATTGTGGTGATTGCTTTTATTTTTATGGGCAGTAATATGGGAGAAGGTCGAAATCGGATTGTTTTCGGAAATTACGCGGGTACTGATATTGAGTGGATTGATAATAACTATTTAGATGAACGGCGTCAGTTTTGGGCAGACCAGTATTCTCAGAACAGCCAGTCTGAAAATTCAAGCAGTGATTTGTATCAAATTTTCCGCAGGGCCTTTGATGAGACAGTTAATTTCTACGCGGTTTTGACTGAGGCAAAAAAAGATGGCTATTTGGTTCATCGTTCCGAGATTGTTGATCAGATTCAGAATTTTCCGCTTTATCTGGATCGTTCCGGTAATTTTGATCTGGAGCTTTTTGATGAGACCACGACAATTACCAGAAATATTATCGAAAAAACGATTGAACAGAAAATTCTGGTGAGTCAGTATTTGAATGATCAGCTTTTTAGTTCGAAAATCAGTTCTGACGAGGTCGAGACTTATAAAAATCTCATGCTTCATGAAAGAAGCTTCAATTATGTTTCTTTTAAATTTGATGATTTTCCCGCGGAAGAGATTGTTAAATACGGCAAGGAAAACAGCGACAAATTCCGCAAGATCCGATTGGGCCGCATCATTTTTTCAAAAATGAGCGAGTCTGATGTACAGTCCTTACGAAGTGACATTGTTTCCAGTGCCAAGAGTTTTGAAGACATGGCCCGTGAATATTCTTCTGATGTTTATCGCGAGCAGGGCGGGGACATGGGCTTTCAATATTTTTATCAGCTTCAAAGCCTGGTGGCTAATGATGATGCCAAGGCGAATAGTATTTTTAATCTGCCTTTAAACACGGTTTCTGAAATCATTCCCAATGGGGATAATTATGAGCTTTATACTGCTTTAAGCGAACCAAGTGATGCTGATTTTGAAGACCAGGCCACCCGCGATGATATTTTTGATTACATGAATCGTTATCAGAGGGATGTTATTGAAAACTCAGCTCAGGAACGCGCTCTGGCATTCCAGAAAAAAGCGGCTGAACTCGGCTTAAAGCAAGCTTGCGCGGCCCTTGGTATTGAGGGGCCTTTTCAAACCAACTCTTTTCCCATTAATTACCGCAGTCTTTTTGCCCAGATCAGCATTAGCGGTGAAGGTGACCAAGCCCCGAGTATTGCCTCAGCAGGCGACAGTGATGAATTTTTTGAAAAAGCCTTTGCCCTTGCCAAGGATACAGTAAGCGAACCCATTCTACTGAGCGATCAGTTGTTGGTAATGACTCTTAACGCAGAAACGACCAAGACTGAGGAAGATTGGGAAGCTTATAATGACAATTTTCTGCAGTCTTTGATATACGGCCAAAGCACTGATTTTTCTCTTTACGCGATTCAGCAGCGCTTGTATCAGGTTTCCTTGAATTACGGCCTGAGTTACCAGTATGTGATTTCAAAGCTTTTGACTCGCTCGGAGAATGAGAACATTCCTTTAACTTACATGATTTATGCTTTCCTGGCAGAATTTACCGATTTTGATAAATACATTCAGACTGTCAAAGATGGCAAGCTTGATGACAAATTTAACGAAAATTTTACCAAAACCTTTGGCAGTTCAGCTGGTTAATTTTTCGGGATTTTAACATGGATGAATCGGCCCCTATAATTTTGGACACTGGCAAAGGTCTGAGTCTGAAATACAGGGGCCGTTTTTTTTATTCCAGCCGTTCTCCTGTTGAATCCGTTGAAAAGAGGGTAGCGGCTTTATCTCTTGACTCCGATTGCCTTTATCTTTTGCCGAGCCCGGCCCTGGGTTATGGGCTTGTCAGTCTGCTTAAAAAAATTCCTTCCAGTTCCCATGTCCTTTGTCTGGAAATTGAAGGCCCCTTGTGGCGGATTTTTCAAAAGCATAATCCCCTTAAAAGTGAAAGTGACCTCATGAGTTGGACCTTTGGTCAAACAGAATCGGGTTTGCTTAAAAAAATGATGGCCCTGAAGGCTTGGCCCTTCAGGCGCCTTAAACGTATTGATTTATCCGGCGGTAGTTCCTTATTCAGGACAGCTTATGATAAATGGCAGGGCTTTCTTGAAAGGGAAATACAGTCCTATTGGAAGAACCGTATGACATTGATTCATATGGGCCCATTATGGATCAAAAATCTCTTTCGTAATTTGCCTTTGCTAGAAAAAGCTGAAGATTCTGCAAGTCTTCACACTGAAAAACCGGTTCTTGTGGTTGGCGCCGGGCCTGGTCTGGATTCTTCGATTGAGGATTTGAAACTGATCAGGCCTCATCTTTTTATTCTGGCTGTGGATACAGTTTTGCCTGTGTTGATGGCTCATTCCATAAAGCCCGATGCTGTCTTGCTTCTGGAAGCTCAGGCAGCCAATCTTCAGGATTTCATACCCCAGGGGATACCCGATATTCCATTTATAGCGGATTTGACCTCCTATCATCCTCTATTGAGAGAGCATAAGGGGCCTTTGTATTTTTTTATTTCTCGCTTCGCGCCCTGGAAAATTCTGGAGCGTTTGGAAAAGGAGGGTTTACTGCCCCGAATTGTCCCGGCATTGGGTTCAGTGGGTGTGGCAGCTCTTTATTTGGCCCGTTTTATAACCAAAAAAGCTGTCTATTTTACGGGTCTGGACTTGGCTTATACTTTTGGACGAAGCCATGCCAAAGGAGCGCCTCACGACCTGTTATTTCATTTTCGCGCGAATCGTCTGGAAAACTATTCCACCTTGTTGTTTAAGGCGATTTACTCACGGCCTTTGATACGTCAAGGCATGCCAGGGAAGCTCATGGAGCTCAGTGACCTGATATTATTGGGTTACGCTGACCAGGCCAGGGAAATTGTTTCCAGTCACCCTGGAATTTTTTGCTTAAGCCATTATGGAATATTACTGGGAGCAAACCGAGTTGGACCAGAACATGTTAGGGAGCAAGGGGCTTTTCAAGATTATTTTGAAATTAGCTGTCAGAACTGTGTAGCTAAAAAGTGGAACAAATTCGCTATTCGAAGTTTTTTGACAAATGAACTTAGGCTTTTGGAAGAAGCACTTGGTGTGGCCATGGCTGTTATGGATAAGAGCTTGGCGCTATTAGGTGCTGATCATTTAAAGCTTTTGGGCGAAGTGGATTATGTTTATAAAAGCTTTCCCGATAATGCTGATTTTAATGAGCATAACCGCGCTTTTTTTCTTCGTTTGGCAGTTGCCTTAAGGCATTATATTGAATTATGTCGCTAAAGGGTGTTTTTTTTTGATGGCAGGGCTATAGGCTCTTTTTTGCGATTGTTCATCACGCGGATAATTCCCTTGAGCCCAAAATCAGAGTTTTTCGTGGTGCCATAAAATAATGGCGATGATCTATGGGATGGCATTGTGTTGTTTTCGGTATTCTCCTGGTGAGAGGCCATAAGCTCTGAGGAATATACGGTTAAAATAGCTCGGATATTTGAAGCCAAGGAAGTAGGCAATTTCAGAGATGTTATTGTTGGTGTTTTTTAAAATTTCCTTGGCTTTTTCAAGTTTTAAATCCATGATATAGGTTTTAAAATCGCGCCTGAAATGATGATGTAAAAATTGCTCTATTGTTTTTGGATTCATGCCAAGGTCGTGAGCGCTTTTTTTTAGTGTTATATCGGGCTGATTGAAATTTTCTGAAAGATATAAAATAAGCGAATCCCTTATTGGGGAATCAAGATGTATTTTTTTCTTGTTATTGGCAAAAATAAGAAGAAAAAAATAGTATGATAAAAGAAGAATGCTTCCAATAATTATGATTACAGTATAATCCTTACGCAGGCTGAAGTGGTTGATTGTTAAACTGTAAATTTTTGAATCACCTGTGAGGCCGGTAAAACCAATTGAAATTTCATAATCAAGATTAACTTCGTTCTGCCAGGCCTCAATGTCCTTGGATGTCCCATTCATCTCATACCACCATGATGGAGTTGAAAAATCCTTGAGATTGAGGGTGAATGTTTTTTGGTCTGGCGGACAGTTTAAAATGGCTTCCTTTGTGTTGTAGCTGGGATAAACATCCTTTACTGAATAGCCTGGAATAAAGTATTTGATATAAAGTGATATTCGTGAAAAATCGGATTCCATATTCAGGTAAATTTGAGAAAAGTCTTTTAGTTTAATGGGTTTGCCTCTATCTGCCATAAAGGTTAGGCCGGTAAAAGGGAGTTCAATGGAATTACCGAATTGATATTTAAAAATTATTCTTGAATCATTGCTCTCGTATTCAAGAATTCGGGAATTTCCTCCCAGGCTGCTGTCGGCGTAGGTGTAACAGGATATTGATTTATTTTCAGGGAAAAGAATGTATTCTTTTGTGTTTAAAAAATAGATGGATAAGGGAATGATGAGTATGAGGGGAAGCACAATAAGAATCAAGTTTTTATTTTTTGAAAGGGCTGGTTTTGAAACCCGATTATTTATTTTTTTGTTTTCTGAATTCACCAGGAGATACTCCTTCTTTTTCCTTGAAAAAACGATGAAAATGGGTGTGGTTGTTAAACCCGCATTCATAGGCAATTTTTGTTATGCTTTGATTGGTGTCGCGCAATAATTCTTTTGATAAATCCAGACGCAAGGTGTGGATATATTTGATAAAAGTTGTTTTCTGGTTTTGTTTCAATAATTGATTGATCCTTTTGGAGGAAATACCTGTTTCATTAATCAAATCATCCAGACAAAAATCGGGATTTTTATAATAATTATGGATATATCTGATTATTTTTTCCGCATCAAGAACATCCTGATCATTCATGTTAGTGGAGGCTAACTTGTTTAGAGGAATTGGTGATTTCTGCTGCCTTTTTTTGCGTAGAGAATAAAAAAAGGCGATCGAGTAGTAAACTGCCAGGACCACTAACACCATGATTAAAAAGGGAAATGGGCTTTTTGAGAATTCAATGTGTTCAAGAATGATTTCCTTGTCCATGCCATTGATGGTCACATCACTGGCTGTAATTTCTAGAAAACTCAAAAAACGGTGATCCACTTTATCATCAACAAGATGATCGATTCCGTAAAAACTATACCACCAATGGGGGATTTTAAAATCCCTTAATTTGATTGTATATTCATCAGTGAGGTCTTGAGTCTCAATCCAGGATTCGGTGACAATGCTATTGGCGGACTTGATTAATAGCTCTGACCGGGGGGGCTGAAAATGAAGATCCACCCTGACACGGTCTATATTGGATTTTACTTTGAGAATAATGCTATCGTAGAAGGAAATATCAACAGGTTTTTTTTCCGGCTTCAGAATCATTCCCGCGTAGGGAGAGGGATAGCCCTGATTCAGACGAAAATTGAAGGTGATATTTCTAGGGTTTTGCCTTAAGTCGATTATTTGAGAATGGCCACCCAAGGTGGCATCGCTAAAAGTGTCGATGGCCATCGGTTCTTTTTGAGGGTAAATCTGATACTTCCAGATTGAGAGAAAAGGTGCCACTAATAGTAAAAGCGGTAAACCTGTGAGTAAAATTCTGCGCACCATGGTCCACACTAACACTTGGGGTTTTTTTTGTCAATTTTGTCCTTTTATGTCCAGTGATTTTCAATGGGGTTGGTTGATATATTTATCTGATTTTTAATCTTTTTTTTTGCCAAGAATGGATGTTAAAAGCACTGATGGGCCAAAAGCCTATCTTTGGCCTATGTGAGCTACATTTTGTCCTTTTTTTATGGAAGTATAATCATTAGGCTGAAAATGTTAATTTTTTTTTAATGGTTTTGATTTAGTATTTGATGAAAGAAAGAATGACTATCTCACTTTCAGTACAGAAAAAACCGAATTCAAGTCTGAAAAATCGATTGTGATAGGTGTTTAAGTAAAATTAAAAAAGGAGATTGTGATAAATGAAACAAAGCCTAATTTTTGTTACCCTGTTTTTTTTGTGTTTTAACCTGGCGGCCCAAAGCTGCGGAGATGTTAATCATGACGGTAAAATCGATATTGTCGATTCCCTGAACATTGCCCGTTTTTATGTCAAGACTGTTCCGGAAGATTTTGTGTCCCAAGCAGCTGATGTGAATTGCGATGGAAGCATAAATATTGTGGATGCTCTTTTAACTGCCCAGCTTTATGTGGGCTTATTAAGCGATTTCGGCGATTGTCCTTCCTGTGGCACGGAAGAAAAAGGAGTTTTTTTAAAAAAGATATTCAGAAACAATTCAAATGAGAGCATTCCCTATCGCTTGTTTCTTCCTGATCCTATGCTCCTGAGCCGAAAGCACCCCATGGTGATACATCTTCATGGTATGGGGCAGCTGGGAAATGATAATGAAAGCCATTTGATCGATTTTCCCTATTATCTTTCAAGCGCCGAAGGCCAGGGAAAATATTCGCCTATTTTGGTGGCTCCTCAATGTCCTCAGAATGATTCCTGGTCTAGTTTTCCCAATTACCCTGAGGCCAGTACTCCTGATTTTCCAACCAAACCCACGCGCCTGGTACTGGATTTGATTCATCATCTGATGAAAATTTATCCGGTTGATCCGGCCCGGATTTATATTATGGGTCTGTCTCTTGGCGGTGAAGGGACTTTTGATATTGTCACCCGTGAGCCCGATCTTTTTGCCGCGGCGGTTCCTGTTTGTGGTATCGGCGATCCCCAAAAGGCGGATATGATGTTGACTACAGCCTTTTGGGTGTTTCACGGGGCCCTGGATGACTTGAATCTGGTGCATTATTCCCGGGATGTGGTGGAAGCCATGAGGGCCCTGGGCGGGAACCCCCGTTATACCGAGTATCCTGATAGTGGCCATTCAATCTGGAACATGGCTTATAATGAGACTGAATTATACCCCTGGATGTTCAGTCAGATCAAAGGCCGAAAATAGCCTTCAGGCCCATATGCTGAAAGCGGCCCTTCCGGCTTTTCGATGGTCCTTGTTATGATGTTGTTAATAAAGCGACCTTGTTCGAAGATGTGGAATCGGAAGGGCTGCGCGTTAGGGATTGGAGAGGGGCAGGTCTGGTTTTTCAAAACCAAACCTGCCACCAGAAAACCCGGGATAATTTCCCGGGTTTTCTGGTCGGAGCGAAGCGCAGCCTCGTAAAGCCCGACCACGGCCCTTTTCCCCTGGGAGGGCCGGGGAAACGCCTAAAAAATCAGAAAAAACCGGTAAATTTTTGTCACCTTTCAAAAAATATTTTATTAAAATTTGACTCTCGCTATTTTATTGAGTATTATATCAGTGGAGATAGGATATATCTCCCAATTAATAAACCTTTGAATATCCTAAAAAGTGAAAATTGTAAATCTTTTAGGAGGTATCTCTCATGAAGAGATCGTTGTTAATTGCAATAAGTTTGGTTTTAATTTTAGCTTTTAATGTTTTTGGAGCTTCCGATACAGCCGGGCATGATATTACCTTGCAGGTTTTGGAAGTGGTGCTCATCGATATGAATTCCACAGCACTCATTACCTTGTCTACCAGCGCCCCGACAAACGGTGGTGAAGACCCAACCGGTCAGTCAGATAATTCCAAATTATTACAATACACATCATTGGTTGCTTCTGGAACAAGTAGAAACATTACAATCAGTATGGTTGGTTCAGCACCTGCCGGCACCTCATTGTCAGCTGAAGCCGTTAGTGTTCCAGCTAACTGCGGAACAGCGGCTGGCGCGGCGATTGTAGGTGGAACAGCAGCTAATTTGATAACTGGTATACCATCCTGCGCAACAGGTACTGGGGCCAACGGCGCGGCAATTACATATACATTAAATGTTGACACAGTGACTTCCTTAAATGTGGGTGACAGTTCAACTGTTACGGTTACCTTTACTTTAGCAGATGCTTCATAATTAAGTCGCTTATTTTGTCATATTGGGGAGGAGGAGCTTTGTGGCTTTGATCCTCCCTTTTTTTAGGCTTTTTTTCCAGTGATTGGCCGGGAAAAAAACTATAATGTTGTTTACAATTAGTAGAGGAGTATTATGAAAAGGAAGGTTTTGTTAAGTATAATTTTAATTATTGGAATCGGCTTTTCTTTTCAGGTTTTCGCGGCACCCAAATTGTCCTTGCGAGTCACAGGCAAATGGACTTTGAAAATCGATGATACCAAACTGACTGGCCTGGCTGGCAGTGATTTTCCCGGTTTCTTTGAAAGCGCTCTGGCGCAAGTGGATGTTGATGTCACGAAAACTCAGGGTGACGCCTCTGCCTGGACCATGTATGTGAGTAAAGCTGACAGCAATTGGGATACTGATGTATTGGTTTATATTAAAAGGACAGCCGATGGTTCAGGCGCCGGATCCATTGCAGGCGGAACGTCATATCAACTGCTTACCAACAGTGATGTTGTTTTTTTCACAGGAACCGGCGACAGGACAGGAATAAAAATCCAGTTTCGTCTGGATTTTCTGGTCGAGGATATCAATGTTGACGACTATGTTACGGGCATTAATTACACGGTTATCGAGTAGCTGGTTTTTATTAAGGAAAGGGCTATATGAATAAACACTGGTTTTTTTTACTGGTAGTAGTTTTGAACGCGTCTTTTCTCATGGCGAATATCGTTGTTGTGGGCGCTTTGACCCATGAAGATAAAGCAGACCCAGGAGATAGTTATACAGGTGTGATCACAATTCAAAACCCGGAAAAAAGTGACCAGGAAGTAAAGGTTTATCAAAGCGATTATTTTTTTCTATCGAGTGGTGAGGTTTTTTATAATGATCCCGCTACTGGTGAACGCTCAAACGCCGGTTGGATAGAATTCAGTCCTAAGCGTTTGGTGATTCCGGCTAATGAATTGGCAACAGTTCACTATACTGTAACGGTTCCAAAGGAGAAATTGATAGGGACTTTTTGGAGTATGATCATGGTTGAGGATATACCCGAAGATTCCTCTGAATCGAGCCAGGCTGATCCCAAGGAGGTCGCTTTGGGTATTCATCAGGCTTTCCGCTACGCTGTTCAGATGGTAACTCATGTTGGGCAGGGTGGTAAAAAAAGCATAAAGTTTTTGCAGACCAATCTGGTAAAAGAAAAGGATCATGTTTTTTTGCAGCTCGATGTTAAAAATACAGGTGAGCTTTGGCTGCGGGCGAATTTGTGGGTAGAGGTCTTTGATCTCAAAGGCAAACCAATTGGAAAATTCGATGGAGGAAAGCTCAGGATTTATCCTGAAACATCGGTTCGCTACCGGGTTGATTTGACAGGTCTCTCACTTAATACTTATCGCGCCTTGGTCATTATTGATGCCGGTAATGATACTGTGTTTGGAGCTAATTTAAATCTTGAAATAAAATAATGAAGTGTTTATTTGTCAGCATTACTTTGGTTTTATTTTGTTTAAACTCTTTTGCAAACAGCCTTGAGTTTTCCCAGGAGACGGGAGCGGGTTTTGAGGTTGATCCAGGCAGTCATCTCACTTTTACATTGAGTGTAAAAAACAATTCTTCATCGGTAATGAAAATTTTTCCTGAACTGAAGTTGCCTGAAGGATGGCAAATCATTATTCCGGATTTTGATTATACCCTATTTCCAGGTGAAGTAAGCTTTCGCATGGGATCTGTTTTGATTCCTGGCAGAACCCTCGCGGGAGATTATATTCTGAAATATCTTGCCAAAGATCTTCAAGGTAATAGCCTGGGGTTTTTTGAATTTTCAGTAAGGGTTCTGACTCAAGTTGAATTTCTTATCGAACTATTGCATGCTCCGGATTATATCATCGCCGGTGAGGATTATCATGTTTCCTATATTGTGTATAACACGGGAAATACTGCTTCGCCACTTGAGTATTCGGTGATTAGTGGTGAGAATCTGGGATTTTTGCTGGAGAATTCCCAAAGCAGCTATCCCCCTGTGATGAAGGCAGGGAGTTCGCTTCAAATTGATATACAGATAGGCACTCCAAAAAGCCTCTCAAAATTAATGAGTCATCGTCTTGAATTACGTATTCCCTTGCCCCCAAAAGCTCAGGCCAGGCTTGGAAAAAAGATTTTGCAGGGTGTGACTTATGTGGAAATTGTTCCTCCTGTTAGTGGAAAAGGGGAGGATTTTTTTACTCTTCCTGGTTCTCTATCCAATTCAATGACAGGACAGTTTTTGCTTGAAAACAAGGTGGTGTCCAACAATATTTTTCAAATGAAAGGCTCCTTGGATGAAAACAGCTATCATAATCTTGATGTGTATTTGGAAAAGACCATGGATTCATCATCCAGTGATTTTCAACAGGTTTTAATAAATGCTGAGGACGAATATCGTGTTAAATACAGGAACCCCCATTTTGATGTGCTTCTTGGTGACGCGGGATATTCCTTGTCGCCTCTTCTTGAAGAATATCGTTTTGGACGCGGTGTTCAAAGCAGGTTATTTTTTGGTCCTTTTCAGGCAGGTGGCTATTATCATCAGACTTACCTTGAAAATCCGGTTCCTCATTATGGGGCAGGTTTTTTTCAATGGTTGATACCAAATGATTCGCTCAAGAAAGGGGTTAGTTACCGTGTGAAGGCAAGTGTTCATACGGCCGATGCCAATAACTGGACTTCTGGTATTTATCAGGAGTGGAATCCCCTCGACCAAATTAATATTACTGGCGATGCTGCCTTAAGCATTAATCCTCAAGGTCAGCTTGCTCCGGCTGTGATGCTCAAGGGAACAGGCGAACACGAATGGGGCGGGTATAACCTTGATTTTCACTATGCTGATCCCAATTTTTCAGGCTTTTATAAGGATGAGTTTTATTTATTAACAAGCGGTGGTTTGAATCTGTTAAACAATAGTTTACGACTTTATGCAGCTTATCAAATTCAGGAAAAAAACATGCTCCGGAATTCTGACAAGGGTACTTCCATGGGTGAAAATACATTAAATACGGCTGTAAATTATGTGTATTTGCCCTGGAACAGTAATATTTATTTACAGTACAAAAATAGGAATCGCCAGGATCTTTATAAAAATCCGGAATATAATGATTGGGAAAACGCATTAACACTGAATTATCGTCAGAATAGTGATGACTTTAGATTCAATTTTTCATCGGAAATAAGTCATACTATTAATATAATTTCGAATGATCAAGTATTAAAGCAAAAATATCTGACAGGTTTTGGCTATAAACCGAATGAAGCCTTTGATTCAAGCTTTTCCATCCGCTATCAAAACGAAAGCCCCTCATATTATAGTTCAAGTCATATTTTGGGTTGGTCATTAAATATGATATATCAAAATAATGATTTTGTTTTGAATACGGATGCTAAAAATCACTTTGTTTTGCGCGATAATATGTTTTCCGGTGTGGCTTTTTCCATCGGAACAGACATGGAAATAAAATTACCTCAGAATCAGCTATTGGCGGCTGGCGTGAATTATCTGCTTTCCAATAATTACGATGAATGGACCAATAATCTTTCGGTTGAAGTGGGCTATTCATTACCTTTGGCCATACCATTAGGGCGAAGATTAAATATCGGTTCACTGAAGGGGCAATTATATAATGAACAAAGCGGTGAAGCGATTGAAGGGGTTGTCATCAGGTTGGGTGGCCAGGCTGTTGTGACTAATTCCAAGGGAACCTTTGAATTTTCAGGGTTGAAGCCTGGTGAATATTTTGTAAACATCGATAGAAATCGCCTTGATAAAAAGCAAATTCCCAGGATGCAAACTCCCATTCGCGTAAAAATAAATAAAGGAGAGGAAACTCTTTTGAAGATTCCGATAACCTTGGCGTCCTCAATTTTTGGCCGAATTGTTCAATATGATTTCAGTAATGATAATAATCAATTTTTCATTATTGGCGAAGATGAAGAAAAAACAGTGGAATACAAGTCGGTTGGGGGGATCGAGCAGGTTCTTCTGGAATTAAGCAATGGAAAAGAAATTAAAAGACGAGTGAGTGATTCCAATGGGCGTTTCATATTTGAGGAGCTCTATTCCGGATCATGGTCTTTGACAATTCTGGCCGGCCACCTGCCGGAATATCATTATTATGAAAAGCAAAATTTTTCCATCGATTTGAATCTTGATGATCATCGTGAAATCGAGGTTCGTGTTTTGCCGGAAAAGCGGGGCATCGAGATGATTGATGGTCCTTTATTGGAACCAGTTGATATTTCCAATTAAGCCTTTGATTAAAAAAAACCGTGACTCCTGAACCTTCTGTATCTGTTTAGCATCACCTCGGTTTCCGCGAAAAATGGTAATTTCTTTATCCGAAAGGAAAAGAAAATTGAAGAAAAAACCAAATACTCAGCAAAGGCTATTGATTAAGATTTTCGTTTAATAGTCAATCCAAAAATCTGATTCGAAGACTCCCCCGCCCGGCCATGATTTAACAACAAGCATAGCGCGTTAATTGCTGAACCATATTCACCACTCGTGTAGACAAACGCGACAATAACTGTTTGGTCCATTTTGAATTGGCGTAAAACAATTCCTTGAAATTCTCCTGTGAAAAAACCATGGCCTGGACCTCGCCATTGGCAACAACTGTGGCGCTGGAAAGGGATTTGTCGAAAAAACTCATTTCGCCCACCAGCTCACCCTTGCCGGCCTTGGCAAGTACCTTGTAGCTTTTCTCCATTTTGCGTGTTATAAGAACCTCTCCACTGAGAATCCAGAAAACCCGTTCAGGTAAATCACCTTCTTTAATAAGGACCTGGCGGTTTTTGAAAACCTGACGGGAATTCCCCTGGGGCAATGGCAGCTTTGTTGTTACGTCCATCATTGTATCTGCCTCAAGTTCATCCTGGCTTTTCATCAGCTGGGCCTCTTCGTTGGCTTGGGTCAATAAATCTCCATATTCGGAATTCATGATACGCAGCAATCTGGACAAGCTACGAATGGAATTGATCGCCAGTTTGGGCGATCCTTCACTGGCCTGGTAATAGGACTCCAGGTCCCATAGATAAATCTGTGTTTTTTCAGCAGCGACCGCGTCGCATAATCTGAAAATACCCTGAACGCATTCCTCAATACCGAAAACAGAACCTGATTCCACGTAATACTTGAATTCACTTCCATCGGCCAGGAGGTATTGCAGTCGGACAAGCCCCGCGGCAATAAAAAAGACCGGTTGTTTTTGCAGCGCGTCGCTGCGCTCAAAAATAATCTCACCCTTACTAAGGGTTTTGAATTCTCCGCCGCTTAAATTGTATTTTATTTTTATGGATGTCATATATCACAATATTCTAAGCTAAAAAATGGATTTTGAAAAGAGTTTTTACGTGAATTCTCTCATAGTGATTAAGGGGAAAAAAGGTCATTAGAATAGGAATAAATTTTATTTAACCTAAGTATTTTGACCCAGGCTCTTTGTCTTATATTTTCTTAGAAAAAGCAATCTATTTCCAAAATGCAGGTTGATGATCTTATTTTTATTCAGCCGAGATCCTTCACTTCGCCAAGTTAAGGGAATCTAAGGGGATTTTAAAATTGTCTTCAATTTTTTATTTTGAGCCCTGTTATGCGTTTGACTTCGGAAGATGAAGCCATTGTAACAATTTCTTTGAGACTGGCTTTGGGGTAGTGTTATTTGTGTTTGAATGATTGGGCGTTTCCCTTGTGACCATTCCTTCATTTCATTTCGGAATAATCACAAGGGCCGGGTGTTCCGCTACTCCGGCCAGGGCCTGCGAAGGTTTTCACCCTGAAATTATCAGGGTGAAAACGCTTTGGTCTGTCATTTTTGAAAAAATGCCAGACCATAGCTCCACCCCCTAACGCGTGAACCTCTTTACCCGAGCTATTAGAAAAAGTGTATTTGTTTAGCTTAAACTGGAATCACTATTTTTAGCGTTAAGGATTGTAATAATAGCAGAGCTAATTGCAAAAGTCCCGACTTTAGCAATTAGCAGACAGCAATA
>JAFGWI010000006.1 GCA_016937215.1 Spirochaetales bacterium
CCGTCATTCTGAGCAAAGCGAAGAATCTCATTTGGCATAGACCAATTGTATTCACAAACAAAAGCCCCAAACCAGGCGAAATTCTTTTAGGACGCATAGCCGAGCAGTAAACGCGGAGCGTTTACGACCAGGCCCAGGACGCAGGGATATAGTGAATGCCAATAAGCATTCACGTCACCGAGCAGCAACGCGGAGCGTTGTGACCAGGCCCCCGTCGTTCCTCCCCAGAATGACAAATGGTTGAATCATTACTCTTTTAATGCGATTGCCCTGCAAAATATTTGGTTAACGGCTTGACACAATTCACTAAAATACGGTATTTTATTTACACAAATTGGGGGTGTAGCTCAGTTGGCTAGAGCGCGTGAATGGCATTCACGAGGTCGTGGGTTCAATTCCCTTCACCTCCAGACTTAAGTGCCCTTTTAAACCCGCGTAAAAACCGCGGGTTTTTTTATGCCCCTTTGCTTTTCAACTATCCCTCCGGCGTTAATCGGAACAGAAAAAGTTTAGCCCCCATTCCACAGCCAACCACCACCTGAAAAGCTTGTGGCTTTTTACGCACCAAGATCCTTCGTCGTTCCTCCTCAGGATGGCAAAGATTCGGCCTGCAACTGTCGTCATTCTGACCACAGCAAAACACTTCCTTCGTCATTCTGAACGCAGCAGAACACTTACTTCGTCATTCTTATCGCAGCAGAACACTTACTTCGTCATTCTGAACGAAGCGAAGCAAAGTGAAGAATCCCGATTAGTATGAAACAACTGTTTTAGCAAACCATTCCTTTAGGCACACCGAGATCCTTCGTCGTTCCTCCTCAGGATGACAAAGATTCACCTGCAACTGTCGTCATTCTGAACGAAGCAGAACACTTCCTTCGTCATTCTGAACGAAGCGAAGCAAAGTGAAGAATCCCGATTAATATGAAACAACTGTTTTAGCAAACCATTCCTTTAGGCACACCGAGATCCTTGGTCGATTCTCCTCGGGACGCGCTTCTTGTCAATGTCATCGCGAAGGCTATGATTTGCGTTAGGGATTGGCGCGGTGCCCCTTTTTTTTTCAAAAAAAAGGGGCAAACAAAAACCCCGCGCCCAAACAGCGGGGTTTTTGGTCGAAGCAATAGCGGAGCCGCAGAAAGCCCGGCCTGCCATGCCCCTGGGCGGCAGGCAACGCCCGGAAAAGGACTTTATTCATCATCCTCAGTGGAGGTATTTTTTTTAGCGCTCCAGGCAAGTTCAGCTTCGGTGTTGATATTGAATTTTTTGCATAAAAATTTCCAGATAACATTATAAAGGAAGAATCCGGCAATAAGGGCAAGAATGGCAATGCCTGGCAAAATATAACCGGCTTCCCTGGGCACGGAACTCCCGACAATGGCAAAAAATAAAAGCCAGCCGCCGAAAATCAAAGCCAAAACAATTAATATATTTATTACTGTGGCTATAATCATGAAAAGTATGGTTTTAGCTTTTGTATTCATTTTACTTCCTTTCGGGATTTTTTGGCAGCCTCTTCGATCATGACAAAAACCAGCAAGAGGATCATGGAGACCACGATGGCTGAATCTGCCACATTAAAGGAGGGCCAATATTGAAGGCCAAAAAGACCGTACAATTTTACGGTTACAAAATCCACCACGCCTTCGGGCCGGATGATTTTATCGATCACATTGCCAAAGCCTCCGCCAAGCACAGCGGCAAACAGCCAGCGTTGGGCCCGGGAAATTCCCTTTCCCAGAAAATAATAAACCAGAAGGGCGCAAAGCAGGATAACAGGTAGTATCGCGGTGAATATGAAATGCCAGGGTTGGGCCAGGCCCTTTCCCATACCAAAGGCCGCGTTGGTGTTGCGCACATGGACAAAGCGTATAAAATCACCAAAAATATTAACCGAGTCACCTATATTTGGCAGATTCCCCACAATAAGGATTTTGGTAAGCTGATCGGCAATCACGATAAATAAACACAAGCTCAAGGGCAAAAGCAAGGCTATCAAGGAAGATCTGTTTTTTTCACTGTTCATCAAAATTCTCCTTAAATTACAAACCAGTTGGAATATCCAGCATCACTGACTCAAGTGATGTCTCGGCTGCTAGTTTTTTAGCTACAGCTTGCACACCCCAGATTTCCGTGGCATAATGGCCGCCGAAAATCACGTTAAGGCCAGCTTCCATGGCTTCATGATAAACAATATGGGCCGCGTCGCCGGTAATAAATAAATCCAGCCCCTCGTCAATGGCCTGGTAAGCTGCTCTGGGATCATCGCCGGACACGATACCGATTGTCCTGATTTGCCCGGGCCCAAAGGGCAGAGTCGCAAGGGGTTTTTCACTTTTGGCACTCATTTTTTCGGCAATCTCGTTGATTCCCATGGCCTCTGGCAATCGGCCTTTATATCCGATTTTCATGCCATGGTATTCACCAAAGGGTTCTATCTCGTTAAGTCCAAGCCTGCGGGCAATACAGATATTGTTGCCCAGCTCCGGGTGACGATCCAGAGGCAGATGCACCGCGTAAAGCGCCAGTTTGTTTTCAATTAAATAGCGGATTCGCTGATAAAATTGGCCTACCAAGCGCACAGGCTGGGACCAGAACAAGCCATGATGAACAAAAACAAGGTCCGCGCCGGCTTCTTTGGCTCGGCGAAAGGTCTCAAGCGAGGCATCTACCGCAAAGGCCACTTTATTCACTTCGCTATCAAAGTCACCCACCTGAAGGCCGTTTTGAGAGGCATCTTTTTTGATGGCCGGAAAATCCAGCCACTCATGTATCATTGAATGAAAGTCGCATAATTTCATGGGGCCATTATAGGCCCTTTCAGCCTTGACTAGCAAGAGCCCCATGATTTTCACTTAAAAAAAGTGCTTTTTTATTTAGTCAAAGGTGTTACACAAGAAAAGGCCCTTGGGGAAAACCAGAAGAAATTGGTCGATTTTTCCAATATTCCTTGGAAAATAAACATACCATGGAGTATATTTAAAAACAGAGCCGATTTCCACGGCTGACTTCAGAGGGAATAGGCACGACTTGATAAGGAGGAAGATATGAAAAAATGCTTTTTGATATTACTGGCTTTGATGCTCATGCTGCCAACAGGTCTTTTCGCGAAAGAAGAGCTGGAGCTGGGCATAGAGCTCACCCCCATTGGGGCCATAGGGAAATCATCGGAAGATACCAACCCTCAGGATATCGACGGGGTTCAGCAGGAACCGGAATTCTTTGATAACTGGCTGCTGTCACTTCACAGTGCCTATAGCTGGGACTTTTGGTACGCCTCGGTGGACGCTGTTGTCATGGCGCCCTGGATGATACGGGACATGACCAGCGGGATGATCACAGATCCTGATGATCCAAGCGATGAAATTTACTTTCCCGGTATTTACGCCCCCGGCTTTTTGTTCTTTTTTGACGGCGGCGGAAAAATCGAAATCGGAAACCTGGTGGGTATTGGCGAGATCGGTTTTAACTGGCTTTATATTTACAAAGGAATGTGGAAAGCCAGCCTTGGAACCAACCTGAGACTGGGTCTCCGTTACAAATTCACCGAAAACATGAGCGTCGGTTTAACCGGCACAGCCATATTCCCCAATTTTGCCACCATGTTCCGAACCATAGGCGACAGCTTCGATACCGACCCCCTTGTCCGACAGGACGCGGCCGACAGAATGAAGTTCATACCCATGTTCGCCATGACATTGCATTTATAGGAGGTGAGTCATGAGAAAAGCAATTATAGTCATTTTTACGATTTTTATCATACTGGGTTTTACAGGCTGCGACGCGATGCTGGAAGGTTTTTTCCCTGAGTTCGGCGATGAAGCAACGGCAACACTGGAGATTTATGCTGATGTTTCAAATTTGCGCGCGAACCCGGCGAATTTAACTGTTCCACTCTATATAATTATTGAAGAACAAGCCCCTGGCACAAAAATCCTCCGATTGGAATTCAAGGTAGGCGACGACAATATTCAAAAAACTGTCACCGTACCTCGTAGAGATTACAAAGTATGGGCTGTTGCAGATAAAATCACAGATGGTGACATTGATGCAGGTGATTATTCAAATTACGCATATTATTATGACACAAAAGCAGACAAGACACTTGATATTTGCAGACTTTCTGATCCTGATGTCGGTGATAATATTTTTGTAGACATTACACTTACAGAAGATACCAATTATGTCTATTACAATCGAACTGACATTCCGTCTTCAAATTAAACCGGCGCCTATCCATCAATCTCCACCGCCCCAAATCGGGGCGGTTTTTTTTGCTTCAAAAAATACCAAATGGCTATCAAATCAAGCTTGAACTTAAGGCTAACTTTGCGTAAACTATTAATGGGAAAAGCGATAAATAAAAGGAGATAAATGTGGGCGGAGGAGCTTCCGCGATGGACAGGGAAATCGAGGCATTAAAAAAGCGAATCAGTCATCTTGAAAAAACCAATGTTGATCTTCAAAAGCAACTGGAGCTAATGCACTTGACAGGCAATCAGAACCTGTTGGGCATTCTGGTTTTTCACGATGAAAAACTCCTTTATCACAACCAGGCTCTCATGGAAATCACTGGTTACAGCTCCGCGGAAATGGGTAGCTGGGGCCTCCATGATTTTTACTCCATTATCCATCCCCCCGATTTTGAAGCCCTTCAGAAACTAAAAAACAATAGTTTTGACAAGGATAACCAGATTATCTTCCATCATTCCTTCAGAATCATGCACAAGGAAGGTCACCTGCTCTGGATTGACCAATATGAAAAAACCGGGACTATTCAGAACCAGGACTACAGGCTCATGTACTTCATGGATATAACTCTGCAAAAGCAACTGGAAAGCATTATGCTGAACCAAGAAATGAAAAACAAAAATATTGTCAATTCACTACCCATGGGCATACATATGTACCACTATACCGAGGATGATTTGATATTTACCGGCGCCAACCCCACAGCTGATCGCATTCTTGGAGTAAAGCACAAGCAATTCATCGGAAAAACCATCGAGGAGGCCTTTCCCAAGCTGGCGCAAAGCGAGATTCCGTCCATTTACAAAACTTTGGCCCTTGAAGGGGGTCTATGGGACAAGGAACTTGTGGAATACGAGGACAACGAAATTAAAGGCGCTTTTTACGTGTCTGCTTTCCAAATATCGCCTCTCAATATGGCGGCTGTTTTTATGGAGACAACAGAAAAAACAAGGCTGCAAAACACGATACGCAAAAATGAAAACCAATACCGAGGCCTTTTTGAAGGGTCTCCTGACGGTATTTTTCTGCTGAGTCGAGACTTGAATATTTCAATTGCCAACAGAAACGGCCTCAAACTCATGGCTTGTTCTTCCAAACAGGAAATGACCGGAAAAAATTTTCTTGAATTTATATCTCCCGAAGAACAAGCATCTTTCAAAAAACACCTGAAATCCTTTCTGGAAAACCCCTACACCAAACCCCAGGAATTCAGGATACAACGAGCCGACAAGCGGAACTTTTTCAGCGAAATCCACCTGTCGGCAATTGAAGAAAATGGACAAATCAATCAGATCATCGCGATTGTGCGCGATATTACCGAGCGGCATATCACCCAAATGGAACTGGAACGCTCGGAAGAATTATTCCGCGGAATTTTTGAAAATGCCATGGATGGCATGGCGGTGATCGATATTAAAACCAAGGATGTTGTTCTGGTAAATCAGCAAATATGCAAACTTACTGGTTTTTCCGAAGAAGAATTCCTGAATAAGGAGGTAAAAGAGCTTTACCCTGTCGATTACCAGGACATTGCCATGGATTCATTACAAAAACAGATTAGCGGAACCCTTACCATAGCCAGCAACATTCCTTTATTAACCAAAAGGGGTCACACTGTTTTTACCGATATAGCCTCCAACAAGGTCATCATCAATGAAACCGAATATGTGATCGCTATTTTCCGCGATATTACCAAGCGCAAACAGGCTGAGGACAGCATCAAGAAAAACCAGGAAAAGCTGGCTGCCATATTCAATCATTCTCCTGTCATGTTGATGCTGGTTGATTCTGATTTGAAAATTACCGAATGCAATAAAACCTTTTACCGCCAGATAGGACGCAGCCCCGAACAAACCATTGGGGCCTGTATCGGAAAGGCTGTGGGCTGCTGTCATTACCAGGACAAAAGAGGCTGTGACAGCAATTCCCCGGATTGTCACAACTGCGAATTGCACCGGATTATCAGCGACACGCTTCACCAACTGAGCGGGGCCAAACACCGCAACATTCACATTATGCTCAGCGAAAACGAGTCTGCCGATTACGCTATTTCAACAACACCTATAAAAATCGATGAAAACTGGGGTGTTTTAATTTCCCTGGAAGATATTACCCGACAAAAAAAAATGGAAGAAGGTCTGATTCAGCGGCAAAAAATGGACACCATCAGGGTTGTAGCCGGAGGCCTTGCCCATGACTTCAACAATATGCTTACGGGAATCATCGGTAATATCAGCCTTGCCAAGATCTATTTTCCAAATCAGGATGATGTTTTCAAATCACTTGGAGAAGCGGAAAGCGGGGCCTATCGAGCCCAGCATTTAACAGAACAACTGCTCAGCTTTGCCAAAGGGATTTCTCCGGAAAAAAAGGTGAGTTCCATAGAAAAATTAACCAAGGAGGCTCTTAATTTTGCTTTAAGCGGTTCCCATATAAAGTATCAGCTATCCATTGACGAGAAAATCAACCCTGTGCTTATTGATGAAGGCCAAATACACCAGGTTTTAAACAATTTGATCATCAATGCCCAGCAGGCCATGGCGGAAGATGGTTTTATTCATATTTCCATAAAAAATGCCTCCTTCAAGGATGAAAACGAACTCAACCTTGAAGGAGGCGACTATGTGGAATTAAAAATAAGGGACACAGGCAAGGGCATTCCCAAGGAGCTGCAAAAAAAGGTTTTTGATCCCTTTTTCACTACCAAGGCCTCAGGAAGCGGCCTGGGACTGGCCACCTCCTTTTCCATTATCACCAAACACAATGGTCATATCAGCCTTGAAAGCGAACCTGGCAAAGGAAGCGAATTCACAATTTATCTTCCAGCCGGCATAATGAATAATCCTGATCAAAGCCAAAAAGCGGAAACAGATTCCATTGGAGGTAAATGCATTCTAATAATGGACGATGAACCGGATATTCTGAACACCACGGCACTTCAACTTGAAGCCCTTGGATGTCAGGTTATACGCGCCAAAAACGGAAAGGAGGCTCTGGAAAACTTCAGAAAAGTGATGGATGAAAACAGAAAGGTGGATGTCGCGCTCCTGGATTTAACCGTAAAGGGCGGAATGGGGGCCATTAAAACCTTTGAAGCCCTGAAAAAAATCGACCCAGAGCTGAAGGCCATTGTGACAAGCGGCTATTCAAGTGACGAACACATAGCCAATTACGCTGAATACGGTTTTTTTGGAAAATTAACCAAACCCTTTGGGCTGAATGAAATAAAAAAAGCCTTGAACCAGCAGAAACAGGGTTGACCCCAATCATCAACGTTGACAAAAAGGAAAGGAACTCAACAAACATGAAAAAAACAACTCCTTGTCTAATAGGGCTTTTCAATTTATAATGTTTTAACTGATAATGATGACACATTCCACGGTGGATTCAGCTGATTTTTTTAGTTTTTTGCGGTCTGCTGGCTTATCAGAAAAAAATGATATTATTATCGATGGATTATGAAAAAACAATGGACAATCTTATTAGTTGATGATCATGAACTCTTCCGGGAAGGCTTAAAAGCCCTATTAGAAAGGGTTCCTGATATTAAAGCAATCTATCAGGCTTATAACGGAGCCAGCGCCATTACAAAAACCAAAGAGCTCTCTCCCGACATTGTCATTATTGATCTGGCCATGCCCGATATGACAGGCATTGAAGCCACCGGTAAAATCAAGGAAATCAGCCCCGCTACCGAGATTATTGCTCTTTCCATGCATTCGGACAAGCGTTTTATGCTGGAGATGATACATGCCGGCGCCCGGGAATATATCCAAAAGGATACGGCTTTTGACGAGCTTATACTGGCGATTGAACGAATCCAGAATAATGAAAAACCCTCATTAATCAAGGAACTTGAAAATGAACTCAGCGAGCTGAAAGAGACAAAACAGACAACCCTTGATATCAATATTTTAACACGGCGGGAAAAACAGGTGCTTCATTTAATTGCAAAAGGAAACAACACCCGAGACCTGGCCAAACAACTGAATATTAGTTATAAAACAGCTGAGACTCACAGAAAAAATGTCATGGACAAACTCAATACCTATACCATCGCGGAATTGACTAAAATCGCTTTTATTTCAGGGATTTCCGAACTGGATCCCAACAGTATTTTATAGAATTTCCTTTAAAAGCCATTGCAAAACAGAGTTTTTTTAAGAATCGTAAAAATCGCAGATAAATTATTTCATTACCAGCAAATAAATTACTAATTTAGTATTTGTTTAGCAAATGGGCGCGGCTGTGTTAAAAGCATTAGGGATTGGAGCCATGGCTGTACCATTTTTTCATGAATGGTACAGCAAGGCGTTTTCCTCTGGATAATTTCCAGCACGAAAACCTACGAAGCAACAGCGAAATGGCGGGCCTGGTCATAAATGCTCCGCATTTATTGCTCGGCCATGCGTCCCGGCCTGGTCATAAATGCTCCACATTTATTGCTCGGCCATGCGTCCCGGCCTGGTCATAAATGCTCCGCATTTATTGCTCGGTAGCGTGAATCCTCATTTGGATTCACTATATGGCGTGAATCCTCATCGGGATTCACTATGTCCATGCAACCATAAAGAATCTAACCTGTCTCATCGATCATCTCGTAATTTTATACACGCAAACACTTTATTAGCGAATCAACCCGAATTTAGACAACTGGGATTCTTCACTTCGTTCCGCTGCGTTCAGAATGTCAGAACTTTGCCAGTAGCTCTTTAATTCAGAATATAATCCGCTATGGCTTCACGATTTTTCAGATCACTCACAAAGGCCCAATAGCGAGCCAAACCCTTGATTTTTTGAATATAAATATCATATTGAGCGGGTTTTATTATATAATCATTGGAGCCAAGGCAGGAGCCATTCACAATATCATCCTGATTGGAACTGGTGGTAAGCAAAACCACAGGAATTTGTTTTAGATTTTCATCAGATTTTATGGCTTTTAAAACTTCAAAGCCGGTCATTTTGGGCAATTGGACATCAAGCAAAATAAGGTCTGGACGGGGTGAATCCGCAGGATTCTGATACCTTTGTCGTCGATACAAATAATCCAGAGCCGATTCTCCGTCATTTGTTACAATAATGTGAGCAAAGGTTCCAGCTTCTTCCAGAGCCTCCTGGGTTAACTCAGCGTGGTCCTCATTATCTTCGATAACCAGCACTGTGCTGACTTTATTCATAACATTCTTCTCCTCTACTCAAAATACCTGATACTTTTTAAACCATGCTTTAATTTTAATATAAATAGGGCGATTTGAAAATGCCAACTTCATGAAAATATGATTTTTTTTAAAAAAAACCTATTTTTTAAAAAAAAAGCAAAAAAAAGGAGAAAAATATTTGTCCTAAGAGCAAATTTAAATGAAGACACTCTAATCAGGAGAGAGTTTCCCTGTTCTTCCGGTATTCAACAGGAGTTTCATCTGTTAATTGCTTGAAAACACGATTAAAATGGGATATGTTTTTATACCCGACCATGTAGGCAATTTCTGTAACCTGGTAATCGGTCTCCTCAAGAAGCCGCTTTGCCTCATTCACGCGAATACGGTTGATAAAGGAATTAAAACCAGCTTCATGCTTTTTTTTAATCAGGGCAGATACGCGCTTCTCCGACAAGCCGGTTCCAATATTTATTTTACAAAGGGACAATTCGCTGTCTGTGTAATTTTCCTTAAGAAAATCATTCAGCTTGCTCCAGTCTTCATTCTCGTAACTTTCTACTTCGACCCTTTTGTAGGGGAATTCCCGATGGTTTCCGATAAATCCGCCATTTTTCCGGCTTTTCACAAGCAAAAACATGGTTAAAGCCACATAACAAACCCCGACAATGAACAAAAAGCTAAAAAACAAATGATTATCAGGATAGAAAGTAATTTCTTCAACAGTCAAGGTCAATTCCTCACCTGCGGGTAAGCGGTCTTGAGTATGGATTTCGTGAATTTCAAAGGAAGATACTTTTTTAAATTGCTCCGCGGGGTAAGAGACCGAATCCAGAGAAAAATTTTCAAACCACCATTGGGGAGTTCCAAGACGTTTCAGGCTGATTTTAAAGCTTTGAAAGCGGGAATCAAGGGAAATGACTTCCTGATTATGCCTGAAAGATACTGAATCATTGGCATTGGTAATTTTATCATCAAAGGTTTTTAAAAAAAGCGTGATCAAACGGGGAAAAGTGGATTTAATCTTAATGATAAAATACTCATAGTCAGAAAGATCTATCCACAATCGAGAATTTTTGGCAAATTTGAAAATGCAGCCAGCATAGGGATAATCAATACCCGGTTTCAGCTGATAAGTGAATGAAAACTGAGTATTGGAAATGTTAGCATTGGTGATAGTTGAACGACCCTTTATTGAATCATCAGCAAAAAACTTGAGCTGGTAATTATAATCAGGATTGGGAAAAAGCTTGAATGGAGAAAAACGGCTTTGCCCAGCTAAAGCGATAGTGAGCGCCAGAGGAATAAAATATAAAAGAATAGTAAGCCAGTTTTTTTTTAAAAATCCCAACATAAAATCCAAGTTCGAGCAAAGCATTATTCCAGAACCCTTTCAGGTCTCTCAATAAATTGCATACTTTACCCTAAAATCCCCAAAGGAAGCAGTTGTGAACCCCAATGATCTTTGCTAAAAGGCTGTTTCCAGTCCAGCTTTTTTTAGCTCCCGCTTATTTGCTTTTTTACTGATACAAAAATTATATATTTAGCCAGGTTTACGGCAAAAACCGCATACCCCTGACAGGCAATCCACTCAAACTGCCGCCCTTCTTCACCTGGCAGATGCCAGTTATCAAAAGTTAAAGTAAAGAGTGCAAGTTGTTGCGATACACTCTATATATGGCAACAGCCTCCGATTTAAAGGCTGAAACACCCCTCTGAATCAAAACACCCTGTACAATAGGGCCATACTAAATAACCAGATTCCAACATACTAGCTGGTTAAGTCGCCGCAGATCCCCTTGGCTTCAGTTAATCGCAAGAAGGTTTCACCAGAATACACGCCTTTTCATCGTTGTTGTGGTACAAAAAAACCCTAAAACGTTATTGTAAGAGAACTTTATTCTCAACCGGATTGTCTGTTTCAGGATTTGGCTTTAAAAAAGGTGTTTCCCTTTCGGATTTGTTCAGTATGGTGGCACAAAAAATATGCTGCGGACTGGAATTGAACCAGCACAGCGTAACCGCCACATGGCCCTCAACCATGCGTGTCTACCAATTTCACCACCGCAGCATGTAGGAATTAAATTACACTAGGTTTCCAGCTTTGTCAACCATCTTCCGCGGTGAATTTTTGCCGCGCCCTGGATTTTTTTTCGCAAAAAGAGTGAAAGAAATTAGCATTATCCTGTTCAAAAAAACCCTTCCCTTAATAAGCCCCAAAGAATCTTTGCTCACAGATTCATGAAGCAGCCAGTTCCATTTGAGGATTTTTGAATCACGATTCTAGAAAAATCTGAATTCCAAAACCAGCCTCCCATGCCGGACTATTCCTTCCAGTCTATATCCTCATAAACCACAATCCTGTTTCTTCCCTTATTTTTCGCATAGTACAGGGCTTTGTCAGCTCGTTTTATAATTTCTTCACGCTCCTTGTCATGGGAACTGTACTGAGACATTCCTATGGAAACGGTTACCCGGAAAATTCTGTTGTCATGACTTCGAAATTTTATTCTCCGGATTTTTTCCATCAAGCGCCGGGCTGGTATCAAAGCATTGGCAACATTGGTTTCAGGAAGAATAATAATAAACTCCTCACCGCCTATTCGCCCGGCAAGGTCGGTTTCCCTGAAAATCCGATTATCGGCAAACAACTCACCCAGTGTTTTCAAAACCTGATCACCAAGCAAATGGCCGTATAAATCATTGATGACCTTGAAATGGTCCACGTCTATCATCATAACAGTAAAAATGGCCAAATGATCGGTTATTCTGCCATTGGGTTTATTTTGAAAATCCCTCTGCTGATCAGGACTATCAGCAGTGACCGAATGATTCTGAAACCTCCAGATACCGCGACGCGTCCGTTTTTGTTCAATTTCCAGAAATTCAAAAATGGTTTTTCGATTATAAAGCTTGGTTAAAAAATCAATTTTGTTGGAATAACTTAATTGCTGATTCAATTCCTCTATTTCTTCTGTTTTTTTCTTCAGAAGCTCTTCCTGAACAATTCCCGAAAAACTGAATTTAATATAATCCAGAAGGCTCACGGAAAGAGACGAAGCATGGTAAATCTTATATAAGTATAAAATCAAATTGGGCTTTAAAGAGGCTTCACAGCCCTTTTCAGGTAAATAAAAACAGTTTTGCTGCCCCTTCTGAAGGCCATCTTTTGTGAGAAAATCCGGCGTTCTGTATAAAATCAAAAAATTGGTAAATTTCTGATCATAAATGGCACTTAAAAAATCAGTTAAAATTTCCTGATTAGCCCCAAAAAGGCTGCTCTCCAGAGCGATAATAACATCGGAGTAATGATAATTTCGGAGGTACAATGTGGATTTGGATGTTAGAAGGTCATCAAATTCCAGAAGTCGAATTTGAAAAAAATCCTCCTTAGCCAAAATCCTGAACAGGTCAAGATAGTTATCAAGCCCATTGCTTACAATCATTAATACTTTATTTTTCATACCCCATCCGTGTTAATTAAGGGCTTAACTTAAAAGCACAATCAAAGCGCGCGAAAAACCCCTGTTTAAATTATGACAGAAAGGCCGCGTAAATGCAAAAATTTACTTGCGGTTTTTATGAGAAAAAAGATGTGTTAAGCTGATAAATATTCTGGAGCTTGCCCGGGCCTGAAGGGCCTGGGCCGGGCTTTCCGTCACTCCGCTATCGCTTCGAAGTTTTACGCGCGGAAATTATCCGCGCATAAAAGCTTTGGTTCACCATTTTTGAAAAAATGGTGAACCATAACTCCAATCCCTAAGCTATAGATACTGGTCGACTGGCAAATGTTAAACAAATACAATAATTTGTTCCGACCAGGGCCGAAAGCCTGGTTTTAATCAAGAATAATCTGATTAGCCGTCATTTCTGTTGGAACAGACAAACCCATGAGCTTCAAAATGGTGGGAGCCAAATCAGCCAGCTTACCCTCATTTACAAGCTTTTTCCCGGCCGCGTCCCTGGCCACATATATGCATTCAACTGGAAAAATCGTGTGGCTGGTTTTGACCATATGAGTCTCATAATCCACCATTTGCTCGGAATTACCATGGTCGGCTGTAATCAGTACATGGCCGTCTAGCTCCAGTATGCGTTCAACTATCTTGCCCACGCATTCATCAACAACTTCGATAGCCTTTTTGGCCGCGTTAAAATCACCAGTATGGCCTACCATATCGCCATTAGCGTAATTTACGGCGATAAAGGCGTAGGGATTATTTTCAAGGCGTTTTAAAATCTCATCAGTTACAGCGTAAGCCTCCATGGCCGGATGCGAGGCAAAGGTAGCCGGATCAATCTTGCTTTTCAGCTCAACCTGGTCTTCGCCCTTATAGGGAGTCGTGGCCTTGCCGTTAAAAAAACTGGTCACATGACGGAATTTCTGGGTTTCAGCGATGCGCAGTTGCTTTAAGCCTGCTTCCGCGATTACCTCGCCTAAAAGCATATTCATTCCGCCTCCCGAAGTCATGGGCTCAAGCAAATTATATTTAAACTCGTCATAATAACGGGTCAAACCAAGATATTCAATTTTCGGCCTGGCTTTGCGATGACCTTCATAATCGTCCTCAACAAAGGCCATGGTCAGCTGTATCGCCCTATCCTGACGGTAATTGGTATGAATAAAACAATCGCCATCTTTAATACCCTCATAACCTTCCATACAATAGGGAGGAATATATTCATCGCCCATTTCTGTATTATCAGGTGTTCTATCATTAGCATAGGATTCTTCTATGGCTTTTTCAGCAGAAGTATGTTTTCTTCCTTCACCCAGCACTAAAGTGTGATAAGCCTTGTCAGTGAGTTCCCAGTCGCGGGAGCGATCCATGGAATAATAACGGCCCATGATAGTGCCAATGGTGCAGCCGCCAACCTCTCCCATTACCTTGCGCAGTTTGGCCATGTATTCCAGAGTGGAACGCGGTGGTGTGTCCCGGCCATCAAGAAAAGGATGGATAATCATTTTGCCCTGGGGGTTTTCCTTTCTCGCCTGGTGCATGATTTTAAACAAATGCTCCTGATGGGCGTGCACCCCCTCGTCCTGAAGCAGACCGCATAAATGGAGCTGGCTTTTATTGGTTTTCCAGGCATTCATGATCGTTGCCCAACGAGCAATCTTGAAAAAACTGCCGTCCCGAAGACCATCATCAATGCGCTTCAGCTCCTGTATCACCACTCGGCCGGCGCCCATATTCAAATGACCGACCTCACTGGAGCCCTGATACCCCTCGGGTAAACCCACGGCTTCGCCGGAACTTCGGAGCAAGGTCCATGGATATTTTTTTAAATAGGAATCAATATTCGGCGTGTTTGCCGCTTTTACGGCATTCCCTTCCTCTTTTGGGTTGTATCCCCATCCATCTCTGACAATCAAACATACTGGTCTCATAATTTCCCCTTCTCAATTTGCTTAGCCTAAGCTATACCAAGGCCCCGCCATATTTGTCAATAGAGCAGCGCCAAATGCAAAGTATTGTATTATCAAAATATAATTCATCACCCCCATGATGGGGTGAATTTAGCTAATTTTGTAACTATCCGGCAGGTACACCGCTGTCATCCCAGGGACTCTCAATTTGAGTACCAATTGTACGAATTGCACCCCTTATTCAAGCACTGAAAGCGGGCTGAATAAAGCGAATAAGTTTTGTTTCATTTTCAGCCCCATAAGCCTTTTTTGACCTCAGTTGCCTCCTTGTACCCAATATAATGGTGACTAGAGCTTTATATCCCCAAGCTTCAAGGGAAAACCCGATGTCAAACGCGGCTCAAGCTCTCCGTCTGGCTTTTCCAGGATAATCAAGCCTTCCACATTGGTCTTTTGCTCAAGATAAGCAAGACCCTTTTCAGGCCCCATAACAAAGGCAGCTGTTGAAAGCGCGTCAGCCAAAGTGCAATCGGGCGCAATCACCGTAACCGAAACACACCCACCCCTTGCAGGTTGGCCGGTTTTGGTATCCAGCAAATGATGATAGCGAATACCATCGCGCATCACAAAACGCTCATAATCGCCCGAGGTCACCACTGCCTGTTTTTTGCCTGCCTCGCCAACATACAATACACCAACCAGAAGCTGGGTTTTTCGCGGATGCCTTACAGCCACGGACCATTTTTCTTCATTCGCCTTTGTACCGGAAATCAATATATCCCCGCCAGCTTCAATCAAAAAATCAGTGTAACCCTGACGAAGAAAATCATCGGCCAGGTTATCCACAACAGCGCCTTTGGCTATCCCGCCCAGATCAAGGGTCATATTCTTCGGTAAATACACCATACCCGAGGGTTTCATATCCACCTGACGGTAATCAACCAATTTCAAAGCCTCAACAATTTGCTCTTGACTTGGGAGCTCGCCCATGGTTTTATAATCCCACAGGTTAACCAAGGGCAAAATAGTCGGATCAAAAGCCCCATGGGTTTCTTTTGCCACATCCAGGGCTGTTTTCAGGACCTTCCAGATATCCGGTGCCAGCTCAGCCTGTCCATGATGATTCAACCAGCCAATTGGGCTTTCGTCTACACGATGATCATAAAGGCTCGACCGGTCCATGACAAAATCTTCAACTTTATCCCAAACTGGGGCCTCCTTGGAAAAAACCACTATGGAAACAGGAATATCACGTGTTTGGGAAATTGATAAAAAACGATGACGATGAAGGCTTATCCTGTCAGTACAAGCTGCAAACAGAACAAAAAACATGAAACCCAAAAAAGCTTTATGCAACAATTTCACTCTCTATCTCCTTCACCCTATAAATGCTTCTGTTATCAAAAATATGTCATAAAAATACAATAAATAGAGTTAAAAGTAAATCACACAAGGGCTAATCGCGAAAATCCTGAAATTAGCAGTTAGCAGGCAACTGTAAATTAATAACTTATCTGCGATTTTTATGATTCTTGCAAAATCTCAATTTTGCAAGAACCTCATAGTTATTCCGGGTAAGTCCCATTTTTGCTTAAAACAATAACGATTTAATCTGATGGAGTGATTCTCCGAAAGTTGCTCAGAAATATTTGAGTAGAGAATTTTTGATTCAATTACCTATTGGACAGCAAAAAACCCATAAAAAGGGGTTTTCAGACTACAGAAAATTTCTTTGAAACATCAAGCTATCCCAAGGAAAAAAGAAGAGATAATACGACTCTATACACAATCAAAACAGAGCCTTCAATTTACGGGCGTTAAAACCCCTTCTGACTAGGAAACAAGCCCTTTTTGCATATAATTCAAAACAGTCTGGCAATAGGGACAATTAAAATTTTCCAGGGTTTTTACCAATACCCTTTGACCACAATGACTACATTCCATGGATAAGGCATTTTTCATCTCCAGACTCATTTCCTTGATAAACTGCCCCAGACCCAGGGCTTTTACCATTCGTTTGGTGTGATCATTAAGGTTAACAAAGACAAGTTCAATATGATTATGATTAGCATGATTGAGTATCTGCAACAGAGAAGCAATAAAGGAGGATGATATATATTCAATTGATTCAAGATCCAGGAACAAGGACTCAAGGGAATGTTCCGATTTAAAAATGTCCAGAACCGCGCTGGTAAAGTGATTACTGTAATAGGTTTCCATATTCCCCCGGATTTTAACAGCCAGCTGAGTTCTGTCAGCATCCAGAAAGCGGCTTATCACTTTTGTATCAAAATTCATGGAATTAAATTCCTCAAAATAGACACTAGCCATGGTTACAGCTCTCCTTCCTTGAAATTTTATGACACTATTCCAGGGCCGCATTATATTCAGACCTCGTCGAACACCTGCCAAATCATCTTCAAACCATGATAAAATCAAAAGAGCCTAAATACAAATAAGCAATGTCCCTGCCTATTAATTATAGTGAAATCTGGAATAAAATCAAATTTTTATATTAGCATTCTATTTGAGGGTATCAGTAAGCATCTGTATGTAAAAGCGCAACAGATACACATAAATCCATAAAAAATGGGGGTAAAAAATCATGGATAAATGCTTCAGATTTCACACCCCCAGAAAAGGCCCAAAATCCTCATTCAAAAGAAACATTGCTTTATCAGCCAACCACCACCTGAAGAGCAGCTGGCTTTTTCTTTACTAAACAAAATCCGCTTCTTTTTGAAAAAAAAGGAAAAAAGAATTATGCTTAAATAATTCGTATTTGTTTAGCTTAAACAGGAATCAGTATTTTTAGCGTTAAGGATTGTAATAATAGCAAGTTATTTTTTCAAAAATGACTTGCTA